>CADAIF010000229.1 GCA_902787905.1 uncultured Lachnospiraceae bacterium | reverse complement strand
GCGCTTTCGTACTGGATCTTCGGAATGCTGATCAGGGAACCCCTGACCAGGTCGCCCATCTCCGCGGTGCCCCAGAAGCTGAAAACGATGATGGCGGAAAGCTCCGCCGACAGATTCAGACCGAAGACGCGGGTGGTGCCGAAATAAACGATAAACAGGAGGACCATCTGCGGCATGATGCGGACGATCTCCAGATAAATGCGGAATATGGCCTGCAGGACCTTGCTTTTGGAGGTCATGAGGATGCCCATGAGTATCCCCAGGATGATGCTGATGATCACGGAGATCAGGCTGATACGCACAGCCACCCAGAGGCCGCCCAGAAGACGCAGGAAATTACTGCCCTTGAAGACGACATCAATCCCCAAACTCTGCATGTCTCAGCCTCCTTTCCAGAACACTGCCCAGAATGGATACCGGCAGCAGCATGATCAGGTAAAAAATAACCAGCAGCGTCAGACACTCCAGGGTCTTCGCGTACATACCGATCAGGTCCTTGGCCGTGAACATGAGGTCCATCAGACTGATCACGGAGAACACACTGGTCTCCTTCAGCAGGAAGATCACATTGGCCAGAAGACCCGGCACGCTGGATGAAATGGCCTGAGGCAGGATCACGTAGCGGAAGGCCTGGCCCCGGCTCATGCCCAGGCTGGCCGCGCTCTCGGACTGGATCACGGGAATGTTTTCAAGGCCGCTGCGGAAGGTTTCCGCCATATAAGCGCCGCCTAAAAGGCCCAGCCCCAGACTGCCGCACATTTCGGCGGAGATCCTCACGCCGATCTTCGGCAGGGCGAAATACAGGAAGAAACAGCTCCACGTAAACCGTCATCACCGTGCGCAGGACCGGAATCCGCAGCCGCTGCACCATGACGCAAAGCAGACCTGCCGCAAACGACAGGAGAACGCCCTGCCACCCAATCCGTAAAGTGAGCAGCAAAGCGTCCCTGTAAAGCGGCAGATATGACAACATCACATCTACACTCATTGTCCTGTTCTCATTTGACTACGCCGCCCTCAACGACCAGCGTATCCTCATAATCAGCACCGTAGGTGTCAAGCAGAGTCGCCTCATAGTCCGCATGGAAGAAGTTCTCCTCACCCAGGGACTTGATCTCCTCATTCAGCCAGTTCAGCAGACTTTCATTTCCCTTGGTGACAGCCGGCGCGATGGTGTCCGCGCTACCCAGAGAAGGAATGCCCACCACATAACCTTCGTTCTCGAGCGAGAAGGCGATGACCTCGGTATTATCATTGGCCCAGGCCACACCGTTGCCGTTCTCGAAGGCTGTCTTGGCCTCCGCGTAGGCGTCGTACTTCTGCAGCTTGATCTCAGGATTGTTCTTCTCCAGATAGGTCTCAGCCGTGGTACCGGAGATGACGATGACCTGGTCATCCTCACCAAGGTCGTCCAGGCTTTCGATCACAGCGCCTTCCGGAGAGATGACGCCCAGAGCCACGTTCATGTAAGGCAGCGCGAAGTCTACCTCCTGGGCACGCTCCTCAGTGACCGTGAAGTTGGCCAGAATGATATCCACCTTGCCGGTCTGAAGATACTCTATACGGTTAGCCGCCTCAGTAGAGACATAGTTGATCTCCACGCCCAGATCCTCACCGATCCTGTTGGCGAAGTAAACATCGTAACCCTGATAGTCGCCGTTTTCATCCACATAGCCGAAGGGGCTCTTGTCGGAGAAAACGCCGATATTGATGGTGCCGCTTTCCTGGATCTCCTCGACAGTCCTGAAGGCCGCTGCGGCCTCACCCTGTTCTGTCTGTGCGGAAGACTCCTGTTTACCGCCGCAGCCTGTCAGCAGCGCAGCGGTCATTGTCAGGCCTAAAAAGGCAGCGCCGAGGCGCTTAAAAGTTGCTTTTCTTATCATTGTTTTGCCCTCCCTGTAGTTCTTATACTTTTTTACCCCTTTTAGGCTTGTTTGTCAAGACTTTCCGCGGTTTCAGAGGGTTTTAGAGGGCCTTAGCTTACGGATCCGGGAAGGGGGCCCCTGAACCTCCATTTCCACACGGCCGTCGGGCAGGTTGCGGACCCAGCCCGCCAGGTCCAGCTGCCGGGCAAAGAGAAGGGCTGTGTAGCGAAAGCCCACAAACTGGACCCTGCCGCTGAAAAAGATATGCCATCTCACGATCTTCGAAGTCATGCCAAACCCCTTTTTAAAAAGGCACGGACCCGGAGGCCCGTGCCTTTGATCTTTCTTATTGTATTCCTGATCAGATGGTGTTCATGTCACTCATCAGATCGCCTACCAGCCGGTCTTTCACCGCTGCCACCTCGGTCTCACGGACCTTCTGCCTCAGCGGCAGAACAGCACGCGGAGATACAGACAGCTCGTCCACGCCGATAGACAGGAAGGTCTCCGTCAGCTCAAGGTCAGCGCCGAGCTCGCCGCAGATACCGCACCAGATGCCCTCCTTATGGGCATTCTCCGCGACCATTTTGATCAGGCGCAGGACGGCCGGGTGATGGGGATTAAAGAATCTGCCCAGGTCATTGTTCTGCCTGTCGCAGGCCAGGGTGTACTGGGTCAGGTCATTGGTGCCGATGGAGAAGAAATCCACCACCTTGGCCAGCCTGTCAGACAGGATGGCCGCTGCCGGGGTCTCGATCATGATACCGACATCTACCTGATCCGAGAAAGGAATACCCTCGCTGGTCAGCTCAGCCTTGACCTGTTCGCACATCTTCCTGGCCTCCTTGACCTCCCAGACAGAGGTGACCATGGGGAACATGATGCTCAGACGGCCGTAGGCGGAGGCCCTGTAAAGGGCACGCAGCTGGGTATGGAAGATCTCCGGACGATTGAGGCAGATACGGAGGGCACGATTGCCCAGGGCCGGATTCTCTTCGTGGGGTAGGTTGAAATAACCGATCATCTTGTCGGCGCCGATATCCAGGGTACGGATGACGACTTCCTTGCCGCCCATGTCGGAAAGGACCTTCTTGTAGGCCTCGAACTGATAATCCTCAGTGGGATAATCATCACAGTTCAGATATAAAAACTCGGAACGGAAAAGA
>CADAIF010000228.1:950-2210 GCA_902787905.1 uncultured Lachnospiraceae bacterium | reverse complement strand
GTCATGCAGGCAGCCCTGGGCGGCGGTGTCACCAGGTCCCTGTCCGTAGACATGCACGGAAAGGGCTTCTCCTCCTACCTTCTGGATATGGAAATCTGAGCCGGAATACTGTATAATAAATACGACGCTTGATTGGGACCGGGCCTTGCGCCCGGCCCCTGTGTTTGTTACAACAGTCAGGAGTGTGACATTAATTGACGATAAAAGCGATTCATGACGCTATGCAGCAGGGGATCCTAATCTGTGATGATAAGACGAATATCCTTTATTTTAACGAGAGCTATGCGCATCTGATCGGTGTCAGTCTTGAGGAGGCCAAGGGGAGGCGGCTGACCGATTTTCGCCCAAATGCCGTAGCACCCAAGGTCCTGCAGGATGGCGTTCCTGTACGTTCGATGCTCAGAGTGGAGCACGGAACAGAGTATTTCGCGGATGTCTATCCCGTTCGTGAAGGCGGCAGAATCGTTGGGACCGTCTCTGTGGTGACATCCATGGAGGATGCCGGTTTCTTTAAAGACAAGATGGATGAACTCCTTCGCCGTGAAGAGGCGCTGAAGGCTCAGCTGAAGCAGACCAACGGCACCCATTATTCGTTCAGCGACATTGTCTGCTCGTCGCAGGTGATGATCGATCTGGTGGAAATGGCCAAGAAGGTGTCGGCTTATGAATCCAATGTCCTGCTCCAGGGAGAGAGCGGCTGCGGCAAAGAACTTTTTGCCCAGGCCATTCACAACAAGAGTCCGCGTCGTTCCAGGCCCTTTGTAGCCATCAACTGTGCCGCTTTAAGCAAGACCCTGCTGGAGGTGGAGCTTTTCGGTTATGAAGACGGCGCTTTTACAGGGGCCAGGAAGGGCGGGAAACCCGGACTTTTTGAAACGGCGGAGGGCGGAACTCTGTTTCTTGATGAGATATCCGAGATGGATTATGAGCTTCAGGCCAAGCTGCTCAGGGTTCTTCAGGAGAAAAGATACCGTCGTCTGGGCGGCACGAGAGAAATGGAGATTGATGTCCGGATCATCAGTGCCTGCAATGTGGATCTTCTCGCCTACATCCAAGACAAGAAATTCAGAAGAGATCTTTATTACAGAATCGCCGCCTTTCCGATCATTATTCCGCCGCTCAGGGAGCGCAGAGAGGACATTCCCGTTTTGACGGAAATCTTCCTGCAGAATGTCCGAATCCAGCATAAGCGTCAGTATGAGCTGACAAAGGGTGTCAAAGAGAATTTCCTTAAATACAGCTGGCCTGGGAATATTCGTG
>CADAIF010000228.1:0-899 GCA_902787905.1 uncultured Lachnospiraceae bacterium | reverse complement strand
GTTCTGGATGCCATCCGCAAATACGGCAGTGATACCAAAGGGAAAAAGGCCGCGGCCAGGTCACTTGGCATTGCCCTGTCATCTCTATACAGTAAACTGTCTGATGATTAGAAGTGTACCCGGGGGCTTCCCCCGGACTTGCCAAGCTAAAGGGACTGAGTTACAATAGTAATCAGTTCCTTTATTATTTGACATTTTTTTTGGAGGCTTTTAAATGCTGGAAAGTTTAAAAGACAGAGTGATCGCGGTCGCTGTCAAAGCCCAGAGAGAGGGGCTTTGCAAGCATAAGTCGGGCAATTTTTCCGCCCGTGATCCCGAGACCGGATATATTGTGATCAGCCCTACAGGCATGGATCGTGAGCTTTTGAAGACGGATGACATGGTGGTCATGGACCTGGATGCCAATGTCATCGAGAATAAAACGGGCTTAAAGCCGACCAGTGAGGCCATGATGCATCTGGTCATTTACAAGACCAGGCCGGATGTCATGGGTATCGTCCATACGCATTCCCTGTATGCCACGGCCTTTGCCTGCCTGAACAGGCCGGTGCCGGCAGTCAGCTATGAAATGCTGACCATGAACGCGAAAAAGGCCAGGATCCCGGTGGCGCCTTACGGCCGTCCGGGCAGCATGACCCTTGCCAATTCCGTGAAAGAGGTCTGCCTGGAAGCTGACGGTTTCCTGCTTCAGGCCCACGGCGCTGTGGCGGTGGATCCTGTCAGTGTGGAGGAGGCTTATCTTAAGGCGTCCTATGTGGAAGAGCTGGCGGAGCTGGCCTACAGGGTCCATGTGCTGGCCGCCGGTCAGGAAATCCCCCTGATGCCGGTGGAGGAGCTGCAGAAGTGGTCTTATCCGAAGGAGATCCATTTAAAGGACTGACGCGTCCGGAGGGAGAAAA
>CADAIF010000227.1 GCA_902787905.1 uncultured Lachnospiraceae bacterium | reverse complement strand
CAGCGATGCGAACACCGCCAACGACCACAACCAGCTCGTGATGGAGATCCTCAAGAAGACCGCCGATAAGCACGGCTTTTCCTGCCTGATCCACGAAAAGCCCTATGCCAGCGTCAATGGCTCCGGCAAGCACAACAACTGGTCGCTGGCGACAGACATGGGCAAAAACCTGTTCAAGCCCGGCAGTACCCCCAGCCAGAACATGCAGTTTCTGATCTGCACCTCCTTCGTCTACGGCGTTTACGAAAATGCCCTGGGCATACAGCTCTTTGCCAATACCAGCAACGCCAATGCCTACGGCCGGCAGTTCTACGGCGTTTCCGGTTTCCCGGATATCCCCCTTTATTACCCGCCGGAGGAGCTCTGCCCCAGGCTGGCGGAGGATTCCACCCGGGAGGCCTTCAAGGAAGAATTACTGCCTCAGCTGGAGGTGGGAGATGCCCTGAACTTCTACCGGCTGCCCGACGGGGGCCGGGCCGGCGGCCACGAGTGCCTGATCATCGATTTTATCTATGATGAACAGGGCAACCGGACGGATGCTGTGGCCCTGCATTCCACCAGCAGTTCGGATAAGGAGATCACCAAGATCAGCAACGGGCTGAACTGGTATGATAAGGTCAATAAGGAGACAGGCCTGGCTGAGGGCACGGTCAAAATGGGCACCCTGTCGGCCCTCCTTTACAGGCAGCGGACCTCGGATTACATGACGGTCCTGCGACCCCTGGCCCTGGGGGACGGGACCTACCACCATGTGGAGCAGGCCGGGACAAGCTTTGCTGACTTCACCAACTTTGTGACTAAGGAACCCTACGCCCTGACCGAGAGCGCCCGGGCCCGGATCGCCTGGACAGGCCTGGAAATCGAAAAGACCGTCGATGTCTTTGACGGCAGCTTCGGCCTGCTCGTCAGGGAAAATGTCCCCAAATGGACCACACTGGTTTCCGGGGATTACCAGGAAACGACCGGCGGAGAGGTCATTTGGCTGCTGGATCTGGCATCCGGCGAGACCGTATCCTTAAACTATACGGTCCAGGTAGATGACGATCCGGCCCTGATGGGCTGGGAGATCACCGAGACCGGCAGCGCCGGCGGCATCGCCACGGGCACCGTGACCAACGCCGTCTATCCGGCCCTGAATGAGTCCCAAAAGGCGGCTTTGAAGGCGGCCTACCAGTCTCTGTCCGCATCCTACAGCGGGGCGGACCTGATCAATCAGGTCTACCAGAAGGCTTTGGACATGGATCTGGGTCTGGATTCCCTGACCCTGGGCGTGCGCTACAATCATGAAAGCAACACGGACCAGGTCAGGGAGATCAACCGGACCTGCGTCCCCTACTTTTCGGAGACGCCGGTGGATGCCCTCATCAGCACCTGGTACCGGCCTTGGTATTACTGCATCGAACTGAACCGGGAGAACGACTTCGCGGACATGATCCTGAACCACTATTACAGCGCGGCCTTCACATCTTACACCAGGCCGGACCCGGGGGCCAAAACCCGGACTCAGATCTACCGCTACGAGGGCAAGATCAATCTGCCGGACACACGGACGGACCGCAACGACTATATCTACCCGGAGACTCTGCAGACAGGGGACATCCTGGTTTATCTGAATGCCAACGACCCCGTCTACAATGAGGACGGGCAGTATACCTTTATGTACATCGATGATGCCTTTTACGGGGTCAACGCTCTGGCGGACGGCAGTCCCCAGAACATCGTCTACGGCAGCAATGAGCCCCACCAGCTCAATACCCTGGCCACCCTCTTCGGCAAGGATTTCTACGTGATCCTGCGGCCCATTATGGGCACCGTGGAGCGGGTGACACCGCCGGAACCCGCCATCCAGAGTGAGACGGTGCTCCTGCCGGGCAGCGTGTCGGAAAATGAGGCCGAGAGCCTGATCCCTGTCGAGGAGGAGGAACCACAGGTGCAGGATTCCCTGATCACCTTCCTGGTTTTCGGCGGCAGCTTCATCCTGCTTGGCATCGCCTGTGCATCTGTAATGAAAAGAAGAGAAAAAGCGCAAGAGAAGGAGAAAAATAAAAAGAATGGCAGTAGAAAAGCTTAAAGAAAGAAAAGAGATGGATCCGGCTTACATGTGGAAGCTGGGCAAGATGTATGAAAACGACGAAGCCTGGGAGGCGGATCTGGCCTCCATGAAGGATGAGCCGGCAAGGCTTTCCGCCTACATGGGCACCTTAAATACCCCTGAGAATGTCAGGAAGTTTTATGACGACCTCACGGACATCTTCACAAGGATGGACAAGGTCTACTGCTACGCGTCCCTGCGCAGCAGTGAGGATACCCGGGAAGAGAAGGCCAAAAGCATGGACACCAGAGCCATGAGCCTCTATGTGGCCCTGTCCACAGCCCTGAGCTTTGCGGACCCGGAGCTTTTAGCCCTGCCCCAGGAGACCTTTGACGCCATCTTAAACAGCCCCCAGCTGGCCGATTACCGCAAGCTCCTGCTGGAACTGGCCGC
>CADAIF010000226.1 GCA_902787905.1 uncultured Lachnospiraceae bacterium | reverse complement strand
CCTACCTTGCAGGCCACCATCTTGGAGGCATTGAGCACCAGATTGAAGGTGGCAGCTATGCTCAGGTCTTCGGGGTCCCTGCCCAGGATCTCCTTGAGCATCCCGGTCTCCAGACTCTGATGGTCCAGAATAAGGGGCTTGTCCCACAGGTCCTGCCGGGATACGGTCTCCTGTGCAGCCAGGGGCGAGCCTTTCCACATGAGGACGCCCCAGACATCCCGGATCGGCAAAGCCAGGGCCTCGTATTTGTTTCGGTCAATGTTTCCGTAGACTAAACCGAAATCCAAAAGGCCCTTGTCCAATCGCTCAGTCACATAGCCTGCCTCGCCGGAAAAGAAACGAAAGCGGACGTGAGGATGGGCCTGGCGCAGGGTTTGAACGACCCGGGCAATGAGGCGGATGCCGTCGGTCTCTCCGGTCCCGATGTCTACGGTCCCACGGATGGTCTGCCCCGCTCCGATCAGGGTCGTGACCGGTCCCATGAAGGAATTGAGAAAGCCCTGGAAGACCGTGATCATACCGATGGTGAAACTGCCTTTCATGGCAAAGAGGACCCCCAGGAAGAGGACGGTGTAATTGGCGGCCGTGCTGATGAAACCTGGCAGGATCCCGAAGCGCATATTCATTTCAAAAAATTTGACGTTCTGCGTATTGACCGATGCCTGGTAGCCGGACCACTTGCGGAAAAATCCGTTCTCCGCGCCGGAGGATTTGATGGTCTCCGACATGCTGATGCCGGCCAGCGTCGCGGAGGCCAGCTTGCCCGCGTCCCGCATCTGGACGCGCATGAGGTTGACCCGCTTCGCGGACATATATCTGGCAAACAGGAGATTGAAAAAGCTCGACGCCAGGCCGACCAGGGTCAGGACCGGGCTGTAGCGGACCATGAGTACCAGATAAAAGACCATCATGATGCTGTTGAGGGCCAGCGGCGCCACAGTCTGGACCAGGGTTCCGGCAATGGTGGCATTGGTATCCTGCCGCTGCAGGATATCGCCCGCCATGCGCTGTGAGAAGAAATCCATGGGAAGGCGCAGGACCTTCCACATGTAGGTCGTGTTGCCGATGACCGCCATCTTGCCGTTGATCCGCAGCGAATAGATGGTCTGGGCCCAGGTGACGACAAGCTGGATCAGACACAGCAGGGCCATCATCCCGATAAAGCCGTTCAGCCACTCGGGGTCCTTGCCGGACAGCAGGCGGTCGTAGAAGATCCTCGACATGACGGGATTGATGATGCCGAACAGATAGGCGATGATGCTGGTCAGCATGACAAAGGCCACAGCGGGACCCGCCCCCTGCAGCCGTTTCTTTGCAAAGGCCAGCGTGCTCTTGCGCCTGCCGGACGGGACAAACTCCTCCCCGGGCTCAAACAGCAGACAGATGCCCGTAAAGGACTTGTCGAATTCCTCCATGGAAACCTGGACATGCCCGCGCGCGGGGTCATTGAGGATGGCCTTTCCCCGCCGGAAACCGCACAGGACCACAAAGTGGTCAAAGTTCCAGTGGATGATACACGGATAGGTGGCGTTCTCCATGACCGTATCAATTCCCATCATGTATCCGTTGACATTAAATCCATAATTTCTGCCCGCCAGCAAAATGTTCGGACCTGCTCCAGCGGCACCCATTTTTCATAGTAGGCAGCCACCATGGCCAGACAGGCGGCGCCGCACTCCAGGGCCTCCATCTGTATGATCACAGGCACCTTGGCAGTCCCCTTTTCCACGGGCTGCCTGATCTTCGCTTTACCTTCCCGCATCCCTTTCAACTCCTCTCCGAAGTCCTCACTCTCTCAGAACAGGCCGCCCGTCAAAAGCGGCATCCGATCATCCTCAGTTGATCAGGAATGAGACCGGGGAAATCGATTCTATGATCAGCGTCCCCTCATAAGTGCCGTCCGGGAGGTCCACCGGGGCCGTGCAGGTCACAAAGCCCGGTTCTTTTTCATAGGTGTGTTCAATCGGCTGCTCCTGACCGGAAATGCGCAGGGGCATGCCGCTTTTGATGGGGTTTTCATCGGAGACGGGAACGGTGATACTGGCCGTCCCGTTTTCCACTTTTGCACTCACTTTGATTTTTGACTCCAGCCTTCCCGTACATGCACAGAAAAAAATGCCGGCGAGCAGAATGATCACTGCGGCCAGAACCATCCAGATTCCGGGACTTGTGACTCTCATGTAATCCTCCAGCTGCTCCGGGGACGAGACCTTGTCCAGACTTTTTTTCCTGAATATCTGCTTCTCCATGTTTTTCCTTTCTCTCACATGACAGTGACACGGCAGTTTCGCCGGGTGGTCATGATATGTGCCAGTACACCTATCATATCACCTGTGTCAATGATCCGCCACGCGAAAGTATGTCAAAACGCCGCCCTGCGATCATAACTCGGTGCTCCGCCGCAGGTAAGTATATCATTGCTTTTTGCGCCGATTGTGCTATCATATTGATGTTTTTTGTTCCAGAGCATTTATCAGGCGCCCTGCGCCAATACAAAAAAGGAGGTAACTTATGGAACAATTTTTTAAAATGAAGGAGAAGGGAACGGATACCCGGACCGAGATCATGGCCGGGATCACGACCTTCATGACGATGGCCTATATCCTGGCCGTCAACCCCAGCATCCTGGGAGACGCCGGTATGGATAAGGGCGCGGTCTTTACCGCGACGGCCCTGGCTTCCGGCATTGCCTGTGTCCTGATGGCACTGCTGGCCAATCTCCCCTTCGCGCTCTCTGCAGGCATGGGCCTCAACGCCTATCTGGCCTACACCGTCGTGATCGGCATGGGCAATCTCGGAAAAGCCCTTGCCGCTCATATGAAGTTTTCAAAAAGCGGATTTGACGTTATCGGACTTTTTGATAAGGATCCTTCCATAATAGGGGAGACTGTCAAAGGTATGCCCATCCTTTCGGTTGATACGCTTGACGATTTCTGCAAAGAGAATCATCCCGTAGCTGCAGTTATATGCGTTCCGGAAGCGGCGGCAAGGCAGAATGTCGAGATGCTTGTTGAAAACGGAGTTATGAACTTCTGGAATTTCAGCCATTTCGATATTGCGGCTGAATTTCCCGGCACTATCAGCGAAAACGTACATCTTAACGACAGTTTAAGAACGCTGAATTATCAGATTACCCATAAACATTCTGATGATGAATAAGGAGTGATTTTATGCGTTTCGGAGTAAGCATGGATATGCGCTGTCCCGAGAATG
>CADAIF010000225.1:1167-2818 GCA_902787905.1 uncultured Lachnospiraceae bacterium | reverse complement strand
CCTGAACCTGAGGAAGGTGGGCAGGCCCTTGAAGATCTGGTCAGACTGGATCACGAAGACCACGGCTTCCACCGGCCACTTAAGGACGAAAGCGGTGAGGAAGGACAGGGGCATGACGATCAGCCAGGTACTGATCAGGTTCATCTTCATGGTGAATTTTGAGTCGCCGCTGCCCTGGATGACGCCGAAGGAGACCGGCATCTGGTAGGACATACCGATCATGACGATGCTCATGATGATGATCAGGTTTCTGGCCATGACCGTGGCGGATTCGTTGAGATTGTACATGGAAAGCAGCGGATCCTTGAGCAGGAAGAGGGCCAGAGCCAGTACAAGTCCGATCAGGACATCAATCACGGAAAGGGTTCTGCCGGCGGCCTTGACCTTTTCCCGGTGTCCCTGGCCGATGGCGTTGCCCATCATGACGGCGGAGACTGAGGACATGGCGATGACAATGACCTTCAGATACTGATAGAAGGTGGTTGCCACGGAATTGGCAGCGATGGCGTCATCTGACAGATGTCCCAGAATGGCTGTCTGCATGGGCACGGAGACACCCCAGAGGATCTGGGACATGGCAATGGGGATAAAGGACTTTTTATAATCCCTTTTCAGTTCCGGACTGGTTTTGGGGAAACCGTCCTGGGCCAGCTTCAGCTTTTTGTCTACGAAGATCAGGTAGATGACCAGGATGGCAAATTCCAGGAGCCTGGCGATGAGTGTACCGATCGCCGCACCCACGATACCCATTTCCGGAAAACCGAAGCGGCCGAAAATGAGGGTGTAGTTGATGCCGGCGTTGACGATCAGTGAGATGACCGAGATCACAAAGGAGATGTTGACGGTCTGCACGGACCTTAAGGCACTGATCATGACATTAGAGAGTATGAACAGGGGGAAGGTCCACATGATGATCGACAGATAGGACAGGCCCTGCTCGATGATCGGCTCGGAATTGGTAAAGAGCATGAGGACCGGTCTGGGAAGAAGACCGCAGATCAGAAGTATGGCCGCGCTGCAGATCACGCCCAGCTTCAGGGAGTGGCCGGTCAGGCTTCGGATGGGTGAGACCCTGCCTTCGCCCCAGTACTGGCTGGCGATGACGATCAGGGTGTTGCCGATGGACAGGGCAAACTGCTGCACCATGAAAAAAACCTGGTTGACGGCGGCCGCGCCGGACAGGGCGTACTGGTCATAGCTGCCCAGCATGATATTGTCGATCATGTTGACCGAGTAGGCCACAAGATTCTGAAGGGCTACCACGATCAGCATTTTGAAAAGTGTCTTATAAAAATTCGATTCCTTAATAAAGAAACTCTTTGCGGAATGTTCCTGTTCCAATTGTTTTCTCCTTCCTGCCATAAGGTGCATTCCTAATTATACAATAGTCAGATGTAGATAAAAAGAACAAATGAGGGGGGATTGTCCTGCCGCGGGCTCATCAGATGCGGCGCCGGGGGAAAAAGAGTTGTCAGTCCCTGACAAGTAGTGCTATAATGCCTTTGTGCAACCAATCGTATCTTTATATAAAAAGGAAGAAGTATCGCATATGAGTAAAAAACCAACTGTACTTATGATTCTTGATGGATTTGGCATAAATGAACGTCATGACGCCAATGCCGTCTATATGGCCAATACCCCTAATCTGGAT
>CADAIF010000225.1:0-1160 GCA_902787905.1 uncultured Lachnospiraceae bacterium | reverse complement strand
GGTCTGCCGGAGGGGCAGATGGGCAACTCCGAGGTCGGCCATATGAATATGGGCGCCGGCCGTATTGTGTATCAGGAGCTGACCAGGATCACCAAGGAGATCCAGGACGGCACCTTTTTTGAGAATCCCAGCCTTCTGAAGGCTGTGGAGACCGTCAAGGCCTCCGGCGGCGCACTGCATCTGTTCGGCCTTCTGTCTGACGGCGGTGTTCACAGTCACCAGACCCATCTGTACGGTCTGCTGGAGCTGGCTAAGCGTCAGGGTCTTGAGAAGGTCTATGTCCACTGTTTCCTGGACGGCCGCGATACGCCGCCGGCTTCAGGCAAGGGCTATATCAAGGCGCTGCGTGATAAAATGAAGGAGATCGGCGTCGGCGAGATCGCCACGGTCATGGGCCGTTATTATGCCATGGACCGTGACAACCGCTGGGAACGTGTGGAAAAGGCTTACAGGGCCATCGCTTTCGGCGAGGGCGTGGAGGAGACCTGCCCGGTATGCGCCGTCGGTCATTCCTATGACCAGGGTGTCAACGATGAGTTCGTCGTCCCGGTGGTCGTTATGAAGGATGGTCAGCCCACCGCCACGGTACAGGACGGCGACGCTGTCATTTTTTACAACTTCCGTCCCGACAGGGCCAGGGAGATCACCCGTGCCTTCTGTGCGGATGATTTTACAGGCTTTGACAGAGGCCCTCGCAGGCAGGTGACCTATGTCTGCTTTACCGAGTACGATGTGACCATTCCCAATAAGCTGATCGCTTTTGAGAAGGTGTCTCTGACCAATACCTTCGGCGAGTATCTGGCGGCTCATCACATGACCCAGGCCAGGATCGCCGAGACTGAAAAATATGCCCATGTCACCTTCTTCTTCAACGGCGGCGTGGAAGCCCCCAATGAGGGTGAGGACCGTATCCTGGTGCATTCTCCCAAGGTGGCGACCTATGATCTTCAGCCTGAGATGAGTGCCTATGAGGTCTGCGACAATCTGTGCGCGGCCATCACCAGTGACAAGTATGATGTGATCATCATTAACTTTGCCAATCCGGATATGGTGGGTCATACCGGTGTCATCGAAGCAGCGGTCAAGGCCGTGGAGGCTGTGGATACCTGTGTGGGCAGGGCTTATGAGGCGCTGATGCAGGTGAACGGTCAGATGATCAT
>CADAIF010000224.1 GCA_902787905.1 uncultured Lachnospiraceae bacterium | reverse complement strand
GCATAAGTACTGAACTTGAAGCCTTTTTCATAATCAAATTTGTCAACTGCCTTGATCAGTCCCATGTTGCCCTCCTGGATCAGGTCCAGGAAAGGAATACCCCTGCCGACATATTTCTTGGCAATACTGACGACCAGCCTCAGGTTGGCCTCGATGATACGATCCTTAGCCGCCTGGTCGCCGGCCTCCGCCCGCTTGGAAAGTTCGATTTCCTCCTCCGGGGACAGCAGCTTGACACTGCCGATCTCCTTCAGATACATACGGACAGGATCCTCGAGACTGACCCCTTCCAGTGCGTCGACATCATCCAAAAGCTCGACTTCTTCTTCGTCATGCTGATCGAGGAACTCATCTTCTTCACTCTGGGTCTCGGGAATATTGATGATATCAATATTCTTGGACTCGAGGAATTCGTAAACTTCTTCCATTTTTTCCTCGTCAAACTCGTAACCTTTGAATGCGTCATCGATTTCACTGTAATCGAGTTCATTCTTTTTCTGTTTTGCTTTTTCAAACAGGGCGTTTAAAATTTGCAAAAATGCAGCTTCATCCATCGAATGTACCTCTTTCATTCATGTTGCGCAACACTAACCTGCAAAACAACACTACGGTCATTATTACACACTAAACAAGTGTAACTTATATTTTACCGCTTTTTGAGCTTTTGTCAAGGGTGTTACGCCCACTATATCGGAGAATTTTCGATTTTTACTCATTTTTTCAAATAATAGGCACATTTTTGCGGATCAGGCGGAGAAAAAATCCAGGATGGCCGCCTTTTTTGCCTTCACACTGCCCTGGAACATATCGGGTTTGCCGCCGCCCCGGCCGGACAGCGTCTCATTCAGAGCTTTGCCCGTCTCCCTGGCGTCCAGGTCCCTGCCGCCCAGCACATACTGATAGCCGTCTTCGTCATTGCCCATGAATGCGGCGCACATACCTTCAAATTGGTCTGTCATCATGGTCCAGGCCCGGCGCAGATTATTTCTGTCCAGCTGTTCATCGAAAAGGAGATGGGCCTCTCCCACCGGCGAAAGCGTTTTGATATGGTCTGCCAGAATGGTCTGCTTGAGCTCATTGATCTTCTGCCGCATGGCAATACTCTCTTCATGCAGCTTTGCCGCGGCTTCGGCTACATGTTCGGGTTTGGCCGAAAGCAGGGCGGAGATGGCAGCCACACTGGCGTACTTTTCGTTGTAATCCCTCAGGGCTCTGAAACCGCACAGCATGTACACCCTCACGCCGCCCTTGTATTTTTCCATATGGGTCAGGCGGATCATGCCGATCTCCCCGGTTGTTGCGACATGGGGTGCGCAGCAGGCACACAGGTCATAGCCCGGGATCTCCACGATACGGACAGGGCCCTCCAGCTCCTTCTTACTGCGGTAATCCATCTGAGAAAGGGCCGTATCGTCCGGCCAGGTCACCACGATCTTAATGTTCTTTGCCACGGCCCGGTTGGCCTCCAGCTCGATCTCACGGATCCGGGTCTCCGTCAAAACGCCGTTAAAATCCATGGTCACATAGTCGCTGCCAAGATGAAAACCCACATTATCCAGGCCAAAACGCCTGTGGACCAGGCCGGAAACGATATGCTCGCCCGAATGCTGCTGCATATCCGAAAAACGTTTTTCCCAGTCAATCAGGCCGCCCACCGTGTCACCCTCATACATAGGCTCCGCCATCTCATGATAGATAACATGGTCCTTCTCTTTGACATGCAGGACCTCCCGGTCCTCAAGGGTACCCTTGTCACAGGTCTGTCCCCCCTCCTCCGGGAAGAAAGCGGTCTGATTCAGGACCACGGCAAAGTGCCCGTTCTTCATGGGCTCACAGGACAGGACCACAGCCTCAAACTGGATCAGTCTGCTGTCCTCATCAAATAATCTGACTGTCGCATCCACCTTTTCTTCTACTCCTACTGACTGTTAATAAGGAAGCCTGTGACCAGACTTCCTTATTTCTTACTTATATATAGCTTTTATTGACTGGTTTTAAGCCTCATCGATGGCCTTGCCGATATCATG
>CADAIF010000223.1 GCA_902787905.1 uncultured Lachnospiraceae bacterium | reverse complement strand
GACCTGATCGCCAGACATGACAGGGCACCCATTGATACCGGGATCGACAGTGTGACGGCGGATGGCATGACCGTGACCATTCATACAGCCCAGCCCTGTCCTGCTCTGATCAACTATCTTTGTGATCCCTACGGCTGTATCATTGACATGGCCTACGGCGTTCAGGAGGACAGCAATGTAGCCGGCACCGGTCCCTTTATCGCGGAGACGGTCACCGATACGGAGTGGACCCTGGTGAAAAATCCCGATTACTGGGGCGGCGATGTCAAACTGGATAAGGTGATCATTAAGTCCATTATGGATGGAGATACTCTGACCAACGCCCTGCAGGCAGGAGATATCGACGCGGCCTACGGCATGCCCTATGCCAGCTACAGCCTTTTTGAGAGCGATGATTTCACCATCAGCTCCGCGGCCACCAGCCGTTCCTTCTTCGGCCAGTTCAACAGTCAGTCGGAGATCATGCAGGACGCCGCCGTGCGTCAGGCCATCTGCATGGGAATTGATAAAGAGGGCTTTGTCGATGTGCTTTTAAACGGCAAGGGCGAGCCGGCAGAGGGCCCCTTCCCTGCCAGCTTTACCTTCGGCGACAGCACGGTAAAGGCAGATGCTTATGATCCGGACGGCGCCCGGGAGATCCTTGAGACGGCCGGCTGGACCGATACGGACGGGGACGGGATCAGGGAAAAGGACGGACAGCGTCTGACCGTCAGATGGCTGACCTATCCGGGCCGCATGGAGCTGCCCCTTCTGGCGGAAAGCGCCCAGGCTTCCCTGAAAGACATCGGGATTGAGGTGGATGTCAATTCTTCCCAGGACCATCTGACCGTGGTCGCCGACCCCACAGCTTATGACCTTTATGTCAGCGCTCTGGTCACTGCACCCACCGGAGATCCCGAATACTTCTTTAGTACCTGTACGCTGGATGCATCGACCAAAAACAGGGGTTTTTACCACAGCGACGACCTGTAGCCCCTGGCAGCTGACCTGCACGTGACCTTCGATCCGGCTAAGCGCGCCGAGCTGGCTACGCAGATGCAGCAGCTGATCCTGGATGATCACGCTTACTTCTTTGCGTCTCATCTGCAGATGAGTATCCTGGCCAGGAAGGGCGTGACCGGACTCACGGCCCATCCCTGTGATTATTATGAAGTCACGGCAGATCTGGATCTGACAGACTGATCTGCCCGGAAGGAGAAGAGATAATGGATCAGCCGCTTCTGAAGCTTTCTCACGTGACCGTCTGTTATAACGGCCTGCCGGCTGTCAGGGATATCAGCTTTGACCTTATGCCCGGGGAGGTCCTGGGCCTCGTGGGTGAGTCGGGCAGCGGCAAAAGCACCGTGATCAGGTCGGTGACGGGCCTTCTGGGAGAGGCCGGCAGGGTCACCCGGGGAGATATCTGCTTCAAAGGAAAAAATGTGATCGATATGTCCGATAAGGCGCGCAGGCATCTTCTGGGACCGGAGATCGGTATGGTTTTTCAGGACTGTGAGGCCGCCCTCTGTCCTATCCGGAAGGTGGGAGCCCAGATCCATGAAAGCCTGAGCGCCCATAAAAAGATCACCAGAAAGACATCAGACCGCCTGGCCGCGGAGATGATGACGAAAATCGGGCTCAGGGATCCGGAGAGGATCCTGTCCGGCTATCCCTTTGAGATGTCCGGAGGCATGAACCAGCGCATCGGCATTGTCATGGCCATGCTGATGCAGCCGGCCCTTCTCCTGGCGGACGAGCCCACCAGCGCGCTGGATGTGACGGTCCAGGCCCAGGTGGTGCAGCTGCTGAGGCAGATGAGGGAAAACGATCACACAGCCATGATCCTGGTCACCCACAACATGGGTCTGGTGGAGGCATTGTGCGACCGTGTGCTGGTCATGAAGGTCGGGCAGATGGTGGAGACGGGTCCGGTAAAAAGCCTTCTGGCGCATCCGGCATCTCCCTACACCAGGCAGCTGATGGACGCAGTGCTGCGCCTGGCCAGGTAAGGAGCTTGGAAAATGACAGAGATCCTATTGGAAGCACAGCATCTGACGAAGATCTTCCG
>CADAIF010000222.1 GCA_902787905.1 uncultured Lachnospiraceae bacterium | reverse complement strand
TGTTGGTATTCTCGATCATCTGATCCACGGATTCGGGTTTGACGGTCTCTTTGTTGGTGACCTGGTAGTGATAGACCTTGTGGTCCACTGTTATAAGATAGACATCCTTGCCAATATCGATCCACTTGACCGGTGAAAAATGCTGTGCGTAGTCGTGGGCGCAAATGACGAGGTCGTCAGTCTTGTAGCTGCCGCTGTATACACACGGGCTGATCCTGAGTCTGGTATAGTCCCAGCGGTCCATGACCGGAAGGGTTAATTCAAGAGAAGGTATCTCGAGTATGCCGATATAGTCATATCCATCTATGGTGACTACCGGCATTTCAGGGTCCTCATCAAGGTCCAGCGCCTCGACAAGGTCCTTATCAATGTTCATCTGGTCTAAGATATGCCGCGACGCTTCTGCCGCGCGGTTGGCATCCCATATGTTATAGGCAGTCAGGCCGGCTGCACCAAGCACCAGTAAAAAGCCCAGGGATATCAATATGTTTCCGATCTTTCTCTTCATCTATATACTCCTCAACAGTGAAAAGCAGCTGTTATGTACTCGCAGAGCACATTAACAACTGCTTTCAGCAAAGCATTTCAATAACTCTGGCGGACGTAACGCACATTTCATTGCTTCATACGCTGCCGAGTATTCTTAAAGATATATGCAGGATCTTCCTTGCGTGGGCTGCTTTTAGGGCCTAGGAAATCATGCTCTTTCTTCTGATCACAATACCTGAAACAATCAGGACCAGGCCCAGAGAGATACCCGCAAATACAGGCCACCACAGCTGGCCGGTCTGAGGAATACGGCCAGACCCTTTCGTTGTCCTTGTGGTCGTCTTTTTGGGAGTCTTTTTGGATTTTTCAGGTGTTTTGGGCTTTTTGGGAACTGTAATCCCGGCTTTGGGCTTGGCTGCGACCTGAAACTCATTTTCATAAGGGATCGAGATCAGGAAAGGGTTGATGGCGACATCGTTATTGGACTTCTCGATCTGTCTGACCAGATAGAGGCCCGGCTTAAGACCCGTAAAGGAGACTTCTCCCTTGCTGACAGCCTCAGTCTTGTCCGCTTTGTCTGCTGTGGCTGCCGAAACGAGGGCAGCAGCGATGGAGCTGTTTCTCTTATTCAGAGTGTTCTCATCCATGGCAGCAATATCCTTGACCGCGGAGCTGCCGGCAAACTTGCCTGCAGAGGTATCGAAAGTCTGCACTCCGCCGTCAGTCTTCACAGCCGCAACTGTAAAGATGCCGATGCTGCCGCCTTCCATATCCTTTTTCCCCTCGCCGGTCTTTGTATAATTCAGTTCCAGCGTAATAGAACAATCGGTTCGTTCCGGATCGATCTCGACAGGCGCCGTTTCGGCCAGAGCTGTCATGGGCACTGCCGCTGTCAGGCAAAGAGCAAACAGAAGAGCTCCCGTCCTCTGCATGATTCCTCTTATCCTTTCATTCTTTTTCTTACTGAAGATGTTCGCAAGCACTTTCATTTTACTTTCCTTCTTCTTTGAATAAATTGTCCTGAATGCGGCCCTGACGGCCCTGCCATCGTTACTGGTTTTGTGATAAATGTTTCTTTCTTCTTTCCATCTCCCGGCGGTCCCTGCGCTGCCTGTACCATTTGCTGGAAGTTATCAGCAGAAAAACGCACAGGATCAGCAGAATGATAATAGCCACCACTATGGCGACCAGGGTCTGATCTACCTGCATGGCGTCCGCTGTAACATTGGCGTCACCATCCAGATTGGCGATCCTGTGTCCGCGGACCAGCAGCCTGTGGGAATTGATGCCGTAGGGCGTGCAGGTAAGCAGAGTACAGTAATCCCTGCCCTGAACGATCTGCAGTTCGGACAAATCTTCCGGCTCCACGATTCGGATCTGATCTACTTCATAGGTGACCGTACGGTTCAGCACCGTCATTGTCCAGATATCTCCGACGATCAGCCTGTCCAGATCTGTAAAAAGCCTGGCCGAAGGCAGCCCGCGGTGTCCCGAAACAACACAGTGCGTAGAATCACCGCCGACCGGAAGGGATGTACCGGCCAGATGGCCAATCGCAATCTGCAGGACAGCA
>CADAIF010000221.1 GCA_902787905.1 uncultured Lachnospiraceae bacterium | reverse complement strand
TTTTGATCGTAAAGACCTTAAAGCCCCTCGGATCCAGCGGCTGGATCAGGCGATTGATCAGAGTGCCTTTGCCGGAAGCACCCCAGCCCTCAAAAATGATCATCACGGGCAGCTGAGCCGCTTTACTCCTTCTTGTAAGCTCGGAAAGCCTGGGCTCCAGCTCATCCATCAGCTTTTTATAATCCTTTTTACTGATCTTCTGCTTCAGGTTGACATTTTCCAGCATATAATACCTCCGAAATGAAAAGGGCGGATGCGGCCAATGATCATCGATCATACGCGCACCCGCCGCTGCTTTTCATAAATTTCACTCTTTCTTCTGATCCCAGAGATGATCCCTGCGTAAGGCCTGATATTCATTGTAGGCTTTTTCAAGGATCTGTTTCTCATTGGAAAACTTAAGAAGATGATAAGCTTCATGATACTTATAGTACCCTGAATCTACAAAATACTCCTCTCGCTGTGGCTTACTGTAGTAACTCCCTGCCTTCATGAGATACCAGTGGACGGTCTTTTTCACCACATCCCTGGAAGCACTGAAACTGTACTGACTCTCATCGATATACTTTACGATTTCCGCGTCCGCACCGGTTTCCTCGCGAACCTCTCTGATGGCTGTTTCGCCAAATGTTTCGCCTTTTTCTACTGTGCCTTTTGGCAGCACCCATCCTTCATATTTATTCTTATAGCTTTTATACAACAGAAGGATCTTGCCTCTGAAAATCACCACACCTCCGCAGCTGACAGCATGAATCATGCTCTCCCCTCCTCTGCTCACTGGTGTTTATCACTGCTAACAGTATACCTTGATTTTCAGACAATTACAACAATTATTCACTCAGATATGCATCAAACAGTTCGGCCGCGACAGGCACGGCCTCACTGCTGGCTGTGCCGGCGTCTTCCACCAGAACAGCCACCGCGATCTTCGGATCATCCGCAGGCGCATAGCCCACAAACCAGGCATTATTGCCCCTGCCGGCGACCTCTGCCGTACCGGTTTTACCCGCTGCCTCATAAGACCTGTCAGACAGATAATAACCCGTGCCTTCGGTGACCACGGCCCTCATCATTTCCTGAAGACGGTCGGCCTCGCTTTCAGACATGAGCCTTGCAGCCTCTGAAGGCTCATTATGGCTCACTGTCTCATTTTCCGCATTATGCACACCTGAGATCACATAGGGCTTCATCAGAACGCCGTCATTGGCCGCAGCACTGACGATCATAAGCGCATGCATCGGACTCAGGACGGTATTGCCCTGGCCAATGGCTGTGGCGCCTGCCTGCCACTGGGAATCCGAGCTGTCCAGCTTAAAGGAGCTCACGGCAGTGGTAAAATCAGAGGGAAGCTTCACGTTAAAAAGCATTTCCTTAGCCGTATCCGAAAAGGCTTTGGCACTGATCTGCTGTCCCATATAGGCATAAGCCGAATTACAGGATTCCGCAAAGGCATCCTCCAGATCAAGACTCCCGTGGACTTCACCGCCGTAACAGTTCAGCTCACTGGTATCATTTTCCGTATCCAGAGCGATCGAGCCGTCACATTCATAATAAAAGCTGTCCGGATCATTGCCGCTGCGCAGATAAGCCAGCGTCGTGACGATCTTGAAGATAGAGCCGGGGGTGAAAAGCCCCTGTGTCGCCTGATTCAGCAGGATCTTACTGTCTTCATCCTCCAGAACATCCTGATAGATATCCGGCAGTTCATTGGGATCATAATCCGGTTTGGAGACCATGGCCAGGATACGTCCCGTGGAAGGCTCCATGGCGATCACAGCACCATCCCGGTCGCCCAGAGCGTCATAGGCCGCCTGCTGAAGTTTCGTATTCAACGTGGTGACAACGTTATTGCCCGGGTTCTTTTCCCCATTGAGATCATTATAGATCTTATCCAGAGGCTGGACACTGCTGGTCACCAGATCATAATCCGCCGTCAGCTCCACACCGGATTTATTGACTTCAGACGTGCCGATCACATGGGCAAAAACACGGCCGTAGGGATAATAACGGCTGTAACTGCCATCCTCATTACGGATCTCTTCCGCCAGCACTTCTCCATCAGATGCATAGATCGTTCCTCTGGAGACAGACTCCGCCAGCAGGGCCAGTCTCTGATTACGTGAATCATTGACCACGTCACGGCTGTCTCTGGTATTAAAATAAACAAACCAGCCGATCATTCCGAACAGAAGGATCAGCATGACATAAAGCACATGCCGGATCTCCCTGTTGGTCTCCTTTTTATTGGCAAGACTCCACATGACCGTATTACCGCCGTCAGCGCCTCCCTTCGCAGGCATCTTCGGTTTTTTCGGTCTGGCCACAGGCTTTTCAGGCACCTCCTGCCCGGCGCTTCTCGCGGCTCTGCGCCTGCCCTGGGCATCTATACGATTGATCCTTGAGGCTGCACCTTGCCGCTCAGCCTTTTCTCCCTCTTCCAGATTCCTCTTCCGGATCCTTTTGATATCTTCATCGCTGAAATCAAAGGTCTGACTGTCGTCAAGACCCGGAATATCATCCTCCAGATCCTTCCCCATATTCAGCTCCTCATCCGTGAGGCGGTTTAAGGAGGAAACGGTTCTGTCATTATCGTCCGGTCTTTTCATCGATCAGTGCCACCTCCTTTACTCTCAGCAGATAAAGCCCCTGGATCACCGCAAAAACAATGATGGTAGACAGAATGGAACTGCCGCCGTAACTGATCAGCGGTAAAGTGACGCCGGTATGCGGTATAAACTTGATAACGCCGCCGATACATAAAAGAACCTGAACGCCATAGGCGATACTCAGTCCGATAGCCAGGAGTTTATAGAAATTATTGACGAGTCTGAGTGAAATATTGATAAACATGATGAAACAGCTGACATAGATCAGCATCAGACACAGGGCGAAGAAACCGCCGATCTC
>CADAIF010000220.1 GCA_902787905.1 uncultured Lachnospiraceae bacterium | reverse complement strand
ACCGGACACTTTATTATACCATACAGAACATATTTTCGCAAACACATGTTTGTATCATCTGGAAAAGCCTTTTAGCAGGTTTTAAACCTTTTTCGCAGTCAGGAATCATATCCTGTAAAAGAGATCTGCACCGTTTTTCATACAGACCCCGCGCTTTTAAACAGATGCAAAACGGCGCTATAATTGAAGGCTGTAAAAAAACGGACAGACAGACGTGAAAAACAAGTTTGAGCGCAAGAGACCTTGCGTGTGGCGTGAAAGGATAATATGAACAAAGATCTGACAACCGGGAAGCCCGAAACCGTGCTCTGGCAGTTCTGCCTGCCGCTCTTCGGCAGCATCATCTTCCAGCAGCTCTACAACATCGCCGACAGCCTGGTCGCCGGCAAATTCGTCGGCGAGAACGCCCTGGCCGCCGTGGGCAACAGCTATGAGATCACCCTGATCTTCATCGCCTTTGCCTTCGGATGCAACATCGGCTGCTCCGTTGTGGTCTCGACCTTCTTCGGGGCCAAGCGGATGAACGAGGTCAAGACCGCCGTGTCCACGGCCCTGATCGCCAGCGGCGTCCTGTGCCTGGTCCTGATGCTGATCGGGACCCTCTTCTGCGGAAACCTCCTGGAGCTGATCCGGACCCCGCAGGAGGTCTTCGCGGACTCCAAGCTCTACCTGGACATCTATGTCTGGGGCCTGCCCTTTGTCTTCTATTACAATATCTCGACCGGCATCTTTTCCGCCATGGGTGATTCCCGGACACCCTTCCTCTTCCTGGCAGCCTCCTCCACGGCCAATATCGCCATGGATATCTGGTTCGTCGCGGGCTTCCACATGGGTGTCGCCGGCGTCGCCTGGGCGACCTTCATCTGCCAGGGCATCAGCTGCTTCCTGGCCCTCTTCTTTGTCATGCGCCGTCTCCGCTCCATCGAGACCAGCGGCCGGTCAGCCCTCTTCTCCTGGAGCATCTGCGCCAAAATCGCCAAGGTTGCCATCCCCAGCATCCTGCAGCAGAGCTTCATCTCCGTCGGCAATATCGTGATCCAGGGCGTCATCAACGGCTTCGGGCCCGGCGTCATGGCCGGTTACTCCGCCGCCATCAAGCTCAACAACCTCGTGATCTCCGCCTTCACCACCCTGGCCAACGGCATCTCCAACTACGCTGCCCAGAACCTGGGTGCCGGAAAGCTGTCCCGCATCCCGGAGGGCTTCCGGGCCGGCATCAAGATGGTCTGGCTCCTCTCCCTGCCGCTCGCGGTCCTCTATATTTTCTGCGGCAGGCTCCTCCTGCTCTGCTTTATGAGCGACCCCTCCGCAGAGGCCATGCACGCCGGCATCATGCTGCTGCGGATCGTGGCGCCCTTCTATTTCGTGATCTCCGCCAAGCTCGTGGCGGACGGGATCCTGCGCGGCACCAGCATGATGGTCAGCTTCATGATCGCGACCTTCACCGACCTGATCCTCCGTGTCGTCCTGGCCATCGTCCTGTCCGGAACCTCCCTCGGCGCGACCGGCATCTGGTGCGCCTGGCCCATCGGCTGGACCACCGCCACCTGCATGTCCATCTGGTTCTACATACACGGGCCCTGGAACAGGCAGCCCGGACAGCCGCAGACACGTCCGGAAGTATAAGTGTCATTGCGGCACAACCCGGACCAGTCATACAGAAGCAGACATGCCCCATTGGCAAATACATTTCCATATCACCCGAATCAACAAGATCGTCTATAACATAAATATCACTATATCAAAAGGCAGCCTGGCGGCTGCCTTTTCTGCGCTCTGCAAGACTGTAGATTTTGTTGCTTCTGCCCGTCCGCCATCCCCGGAGGATCTTCAAAACGTTCTCCGGGCCAGGTTCACATCGCGAAAAACGAAGTATTCCGCTCCGCGGCGCTGCTGCCTCTTCCCTGTCAACCAAGCTAGTAAAGATTGAAAAAAATGCTCGATAGCATTTTTTTCAATCAAGAGGTTTGCGTCGAAGCGCCGCAACCTCTGCCGGATTCCATCGCCAAAACCACCAATTTCAAAGCCCTTATCTGATGAGGAACATCATGGTCGGCGCCTGATCATGAGGTGTTCTCAGCAGAGCATACCAAATAACCATCTGC
>CADAIF010000219.1 GCA_902787905.1 uncultured Lachnospiraceae bacterium | reverse complement strand
CGGCCAAATCTCCCTTTAAAACCCACGGACAGGTGCTGCATGCCATGATCCTGGGCTTTATACATCCGCGCACCGGGGAATATATGGAGTTTTCAGCCCCCCTGCCTGATGAGTTTGAGAAGATACTTGCAAGTCTCCGTCAGGAGAAGGCGTAAAAGGAGGCCTTATGAATACCTATGTATGGCTGTTGGCCGCCGTCATCGGCACCTGGCTGGCACTGCGGTCCAACGACAAAAACAAAAAAGACAAGAAATAAAAAGAAGGGCAGTTCCGTTTCGGAACTGCCCATTTGTGTTTCTGCTTATTTCTCATTGATCTGAGCGTGCCACTCCTGAAGAGAATGGATCTCGTCATCCTTATGGCCATTCACATACTGGATACCCTCGGAAGCCGCTCTGGCCGCCGCGATCGTGGTAATGTAAGGAATACGCGCCTTGATGGCTGCCTTTCTCAGATAGCTGTCGTCATTGATGCTGTCCTTGCCGACAGGAGAGTTGATGATCAGATCGATCTTATTATTCTTGATCAGGTCAAGGATATTCGGTCTGCCCTCATAGATCTTATTGACCTTCTCCACCTCGATACCGGCCAGCTTCAGAAGCTCACTGGTGGTACCGGTAGCCAGGATTTTGAAACCGTCCTCAGCAAAGTTGCGGGCGATCATCGGCACCTCAGGCTTATCCTTCTTATTGACAGAGATCAGGACTGTACCCTTGACAGGCAGCTCAGCCTTCGCGCCTTCCTCAGCCTTGAAGAAAGCCTCACCGACAGACTTGGCAATACCAAGAACCTCACCGGTAGAACGCATTTCCGGTCCGAGCACCGGGTCGACCTCCTGGAACATATTGAAGGGGAAGACAGCCTCCTTGACACCGTAGTAGGGGATCTCCCTGTCCTTCAGTGACGGAACAGGAGAGGGCTCACCGGTCAGCTCAGCTGTGATGATCTCAGTTGCCAGCGGCACCATACTGATACCACACACCTTGGAGACCAGCGGAACCGTTCTGGACGCTCTGGGATTGGCTTCCAGAACATAGACGGTATCCTTCTCGATCGCGTACTGCATATTCATCAGACCGACAACATGCATTTCCTCAGCGATACGTCTGGTGTAATCCTTGATGGTCCTCAGATCCTTGTCAGAGATGTGTCTGGAAGGAATGATGCAGGCAGAGTCGCCGGAATGGATACCTGCCAGCTCGATATGCTCCATAACCGCGGGTACATAAGCGTGGGTACCGTCACTGATGGCATCCGCCTCACACTCAAGTGCGTGATTAAGAAAACGGTCGATCAGGATCGGCCTGTCAGGTGTGACACCGACAGCCGCCTTCATGTAATCCGTCATGCTGTCATCATCATAGACCACTTCCATGCCGCGGCCGCCCAGAACGTAGGAAGGACGTACCATGACAGGATAGCCGATGCCATTGGCGATCTCGATGGCTTCCTCAACCGTGGTCGCCATGCCTGACTCCGGCATGGGAATGCCAAGCTTATCCATCATGTTGCGGAAGAGATCACGGTCCTCAGCCAGGTCAATGACCTCAGGAGATGTACCCAGGATACGGACACCGTTGGCCTTAAGAGATGCAGCCAGATTCAGCGGTGTCTGACCGCCGAACTGAGCGATGACACCCATGGGCTTCTCCTTCTCATAGATACTGAGAACATCCTCCAGAGTCAGCGGCTCGAAATACAGCTTGTCAGAGGTATCATAGTCCGTGGAAACAGTCTCCGGATTACAGTTGACAATGATGGTCTCAAAGCCCAGTCTCTTAAGAGACAGCGCCGCGTGAACACAGCAGTAGTCAAACTCAATACCCTGACCGATCCTGTTGGGACCGCCGCCCAGGATCATGATCTTACGCGGATTATCGGAAACCGGATCATTATCCGGTGCATTGTAAGTAGAGTAGTAGTAAGCGCTGTCCTCTGTACCGCTGACATGAACAGCATCCCAGGTCTCAATAACGCCCAGCTCACGGCGCTTTGCACGGATCTCATCCTCAGAGATATCCAGCAGCATGGCCAGATACTTGTCAGAGAAACCATCCTTCTTGGCCTGAATCAGCAGGGCATCCGGACACAGACGGCCCTTGTAGGTCAGGATCTTTTCTTCCTCCTCGACC
>CADAIF010000218.1 GCA_902787905.1 uncultured Lachnospiraceae bacterium | reverse complement strand
TTTGAAATCGACCCTGCGGCCTCTGGAATCCGTGATATGACCGTCATCCAGCACCTGAAGCAGGATATTGAAAACATCCGGATGTGCCTTCTCGATCTCATCGAAAAGAAGGACCGAGTAGGGGTTGCGGCGGATCTTCTCACTGAGCTGGCCGCCCTCATCGTAGCCCACATAGCCCGGCGGCGATCCGATCAGCTTGGACACACTGTGCTTTTCCATGTATTCGGACATGTCGACGCGGATCATGGCTTCTTCCCTGCCGAACATTGCCTCAGCCAGGGCCTTGGAAAGCTCTGTTTTACCCACACCGGTAGGTCCCAGGAAAAGGAAGGAACCAATGGGACGTTTGGGATCCTTCAGGCCCACACGGCCCCTGCGGATGGCCTTGGCGACGGCGGAAACAGCCTCCGACTGACCGATAACCCGCTGGTGCAGGATCTCCTCCAGCTTACGCAGACGCTCCGTCTCCTCCTCCTCCAGCTTGCGGACAGGGATCTTGGTCCAGCTGGCGACAATGTCGGCCACTTCATTCTCACCCACCACCAGGTGGATGCCGCCCCGCTGCTTCTCCCACTCACTGTTGAGATAGATCAGGCGGTCATTCAGGGCCTTCTGCTCCTTTTTGATCTCACTGGCCCGCTCATAGGCCTCGGACTTGATGGCTTCCTCCTTCTCGGATTCCAGATCATGGATCTGGGCCTGGATCTCCTTCACCTCCGGTGAAGATGTATAGGTACTCAGACGAACCTTGGAAGCCGCCTCATCGATCAGGTCGATGGCCTTATCGGGCAGGAAACGGTCATTGATATAACGGGCCGCCAGACGGACAGATGCTGTCAGAGCCCCGTCAGTGATCTCCACATGATGGTGACGCTCGTAGATGGGCCTGAGTCCCTTCATGATCTCAATGGCCTCCTCCTCAGAGGGTTCTTCCACCATGACCGGCTGGAAACGGCGCTCCAGGGCCGCATCCTTTTCTATATATTTACGATATTCATCAATAGTCGTGGCACCGATGATCTGCAGCTCTCCCCTGGCCAGACTGGGCTTTAAGATATTGGAAGCATCGATGGCGCCCTCGGCACCGCCGGCCCCGATGATGGTATGGATCTCATCGATAAAAAGCAGGATATTGCCGTCGCCGGAGACCTCACTGATAACCCTTTTGATCCTCTCCTCGAACTCACCGCGATACTTGGAACCGGCCACCATTCCGGAGATATCAAGGGTCAGGACCCTTTTGTCCTTAATGGTTTCAGGGACATTACCGTTGACGATCCGCTGGGCCAGCCCCTCTGCGATGGCGGTTTTACCCACGCCGGGTTCACCGATCAGGCAGGGATTATTCTTGGTCCTGCGGGAAAGGATCTGGATGACACGCTGGATCTCATCCAGACGGCCGATGACAGGATCCAGCCTGCCCTCCCGGGCGTAAGCCGTCAGGTCACGGCTGTACTGATCCACCATCAGCTCCTCATTCTTTTCATTATTACTGCCATGGTGGCCCCGGGTAAATTCCTGGCTGCCCTGCTGGGGCGACTGGCCCATGCCCTGCAGAATACTCTTGTAAAGCTTCTGGAAATTGACCCCCAGAGTCGCCAGAAGCTGGGCGGCCACGCAGTCATTTTCCTTTAAGATGGCAATAAGCAGATGCTCCGTTCCGATCGCCGAGGCATGGGTTCTGGCAGCCTCCTTATTACTGATATCCAGGATCCTGCGGCTGCGGGGCGTATATTCCTCAGGCTCCGCCACACTGGTACTGCCGCCGGAGATCAGCTGGCTGACCAGATTCATCACCTTATCCTCGGTGATGCCGGCATCCTCCAGAACCTGGCAGGCCAGGCCCTCCTTCTCCCGCAGCAGCCCGATCAGGATATGTTCCGTCCCGATATAATTATGATTCAGCTCAAAGGCGGCGCTTCTGGAATGTCTGATGACATTGGCCGCCATCTGCGTAAATCTGTACTGCATTTTATTTCCTCCTTATGTCAGCGGCAGCTGATCCCTGTCCGTGTCGCTTCTGCCATCCTCCCAGACGATCTTCAGCAAAGCCTGCCGTGGGCCCGTCGCCCTGCCAGTGCAGATACATATCCCCCGACCGGACCATGGACAGATAGGTCATGGTCTCATCATAGGACAGATCCCGGGAATATCGGAGCAGACCGTAAGCCCTGTACATCATGTCGATCTCCAGGAACTTTTCACTGCCGAAGGACAGACTGCCCATCTCCCCCTCCTGCCGGACCAGCTTGTCCGTCAGATGTTCAAGGGCGGAAAGGATCTCGGCATCCGAAAGCCCCAGGGTCTTCCTGTTACGCACACGGTAGATACTGCCCGGCGCCTGGGTCTTGCCATGGAAATGACCGCCCAGGGAAAAGCCGTACTGCCAGAGCTCCTTCTCAAATTTTTCGATCCTCTGCTGCTTTTCCAGATAAGGCAGATGCAGCAGATAGGACACCGTCATACCCGTTCCCGTAAGCAGAGGACTGGCTGTCAGATAACCGTATTTATCACTGTAGGCATAGGTCAGATGCTCATTGAGCAGATCATCCGTCAGGTTGGCCATTTTCAGAGCGTCGCGGATGCCGGCCCCCGGACAGGAAACCTGTATGCACAGATGCTCCTTGCCATTGATCAGGATACTGATGGATTCATCCTCCGACAGCAGCAAACCGCATTTTGGGCAGCCGCTCAGCATCAGCGGCGGCACGGACAGTCTGGCGACATAGCTTTTACTTTCCAGGTCATTCAGCTCTCCGAAACGGATAAAGCGGAACTTCTTATCCAGAACAGGTTCCGCCTCCCTAAGGGCATAGCAGACCTTTTCCAGCAGCTCATCCTGCTGGTCTGAGTTCATTTTATCCTCAAAAGGGAAACCGGCGATATTCCGGACCAGGCAGACCTGGCCGCCGATAATGGTCCCGGTGTCGCACACTTCAGATTCATACCATTTATTCATACGCGCTGACTCCCTTTCATGGCCCTGATGATATCCCGGATCCTGGCAGCTTCCTCATACTCCTCCCTGGCCACGGCCCGGTTCAAGGCAGCCCGCAGCTCCTCTTCAGAGGAAGGATCATCCACCGTAATGGCAATATCCCGGTCTTTTTCAGCCGCCTGTCCGGCGCTTTCCTCAAAAGCAGCCGGGTCCAGCTGCACCACATGGACCGTTTCCCCATGGGCCGCAGGATGCTTGCCTGTATGCTCAAAGTTGCCGTGGATCTTTTTAAAATAACCGTCCAGCAGGAAATTGAAGGTCCTGTAACAGTCCGGACAGCCGAAGGTACCGAACTTCAGAAACTCATTATA
>CADAIF010000217.1 GCA_902787905.1 uncultured Lachnospiraceae bacterium | reverse complement strand
GGTGATGATCGCGCCGATACCGCCGCCGGCCAGCTCCCTGTAGATTTCGTAGGCTTCCTCTGTCACGCTGCCGTCGGGATTGGCGATGCCTTCCCAGGTGGCGGAGCGGATCAGCCGGTTCTTTAATTCTATATGATTCATTTTCACAGGTTCAAAAATTTGTTTCACAGTGAAAACCTCCTTTACAATTCCGTCTTGCTTTATTATAATAGGATGCAAAGAAAAAACAAGAAGGCAGAATTATCTTTGCCACTATAAAAAATATAGTAATGGAGGCTGGCTATGACTAAGAAAGCTTTGCCGAAGGATGAAAACATCTACGAAACGGATTGTCCCATCCTTTACGCGATGAATCTGATCGGGCAGAAATGGAAGCTGCCCATTCTGTGGTATATCTCCGACGCGGAGAATCAGACCCTACGGTACAGGGAGCTGGAGCGGAAGGTCGTCGGGATCACGGCGACCATGCTGACGAAGTGTTTAAGAGAGCTGGAGCAGGATCAGTTTATTACACGGACCCAGTACAATACGATCCCGCCGACGGTGGAGTATTCCCTGGCGGAACGGGGGCGCACACTGATCCCGGCCCTGGAATCGGTCTATAAATGGGCGGACGCCCAGATGAAGGGGTGACTCAGTGACCGTGCGGCACTTTGCCTATCAGACTTTTCTCATAGGATCTGTCCGCATGGGCCAGTCGGGTAAAAATGATCAGCAGAATGACGGCGCTTCCCCAAATGGAACGGTAAGCGAAGATGCGTCCGCAGATCGTTGAGATCACGGCGCCGGCCGCGAAACAGAAGAGCAGTCGGCTGTGAAGCAGGACACGGTCCCGATTTTCCGGTGTTCTGTGACGAAGATATTTTGCTGAAAAATGGCCGATCTGGCGGATGTGATTGGTGACGAAGGTCGTGGCAGCAGGCACACCTTCAACCTGGCGGAAGGTGTTAAACTGCATGGAGCAGATGAAGTTGAGGGCCACCTGGCAGATCTGATCCGGGGCTTCCTTTGGCAGAAGGCCCAGCAGGAGGACAATGATGATCTCAAAGCCTACCAGCAATGTGTCCCAGCGCAGAAAGTGAAAGCGTTTGACGCTTTTGGCCAGATATTCTGAGAGAAAGGCACCGAGGAAATAGGCACTGATGGGCAGTAAAAGGTAGCCGGCGGATGCCCATTCGCCCTGGCCAAGAGCCATGGCGAATAAGACGACGTTGGCTGTCTGTGCGTTGCAGAACACGCCGCCCCTCAGCAGAAATGTATAGGCGCCGAACCAGCCGGCGGCCAGGATCAGCATTTCATAGACCCAAAGCTTCTCACATTCAAGATAAGTTTCTTCTTTTTTCATTCTATGCTCCACAACCTGTAATTATATGACTTTTGGTTATTTTATTATAGGCACACATAAAAAAATAGTCAACTTTGGAGGTGACAGGAGGGCAGGCTGTGTCTCCCTCTTCGGGGGAGACACAGAACCGTCCCCTGTCCCCCTCCCCCTCCCTCCAACGGAGGTTTTATGTCTCAAAAATCTACAAAAAAGGGCGGCAGGTTTCTGCCTTTTATTATCATTCTTGTGGTCATGATCGTGCTGATCCTGGCCATTCCTCCGTTCCGTAAGTTCATGGCACTGCGGAAGGCGGAGCAGAAACTGGCGGACAATGAGGTTACGCTGACGTATACGCCGGCTGAGTCTTATCCGGATGAAAAGGCTCTGGCGGCGGCGCTTCTGGACCTGGCCATCTGGGAGGAGGACATGGCGGACAAGATCGATGATCTTTATCAGAGCGCTTACATCTCGCCTCTGCTTGACCTTGAGTCCTACTTTGACATCGGCCTGTTTGCCGGGACGCAGAAATATGAGATGTACGCGAACGCCGCCATCTCCAGGAAATCCAAGGCCGAACTTGACCGGAATACCCGCGCGGCCATAGAGTCCATCTTTACGAATGCGGATGCGGACGCCTCAAAGCGGCTGACCAGGGAGATGGCCTTGAGATATTATGGGGAGGACCGGTTCGTGCGTCTGAGGCGGATGGCTGAACTGGAGGCGGACGGGGAATCCCCGGTCAACATCAATATTATTCCGGGCATTTTTGCTGATAATGAAACCTGTGCGGACTGGGTTCCCATGGACATCGTCAATGCCCTCTGGCCCGACCGGATGCCCCGGTGGATGGCGGATTATCTGGCGGACTATCTGGAAGATGTGCCGGATGAGTCTGCGGCGCATCGGCTCGGCCGTCTGAATGAAGCTCTTTGGCTGATCGATCTGACCGAGGGGCGCTACGGCTTTTCCATTGATGGCGGTGATGCCGTCAGAGATGAGCAGGCGGCCCTTGAGGCAAGGGTTGAAGAGGAAAAGGAGGCGGCCAAGGCTGCCTACTCGCGGCCTTCATCCTCCGACGGTCAGTACTGGGAGATCGATCCTGATGATTACGATCTGGACGGTTATTACGAGGACTACAAGGACGACTACGATAATTACGATGACGCCTACGATGATTTTATGGATGACGTCGATTCCTGGGGAGATTATTAGGAAGAAGCAGGTGCTTGCATATATGGCGTCATCTGCTATAATCATGGTATCTGATGAAATCGGAGGATGTTTGCAATGAATACATTTATCTGTTATGAAAGATGCAGTACCTGTAAGAAGGCGGAGAAGTGGCTTGAAGCCCACGGTACGGCCTTCGAAAAACGCCCCATCAAGGAGCAGAATCCCACGCAGGAGGAGCTTAAAAAGTGGATCGCCATGAGCGGTCTGCCGGCGAAAAAGTTTTTCAACACCAGCGGCCAGCTGTACAGATCCATGTCCATCAAGGACAAACTGCCATCCATGACAGAGGATGACATGACCGCCCTTCTTTCCACAGACGGCATGCTGGTCAAGCGTCCCCTGCTGGTGACGGAGGATACCGTTCTGGTAGGCTTTAAGGAAGCGGAATGGGAGAAATGTCTTCTTTAATATTTGAGAAGACGAGCTGCTTCTTTAATATTTGAGAAGACGAGCTGCTTCTTTGATCTTTGAGAAGACGAGACATTAAAAGCATAGGAGGATAAGCAACATGGGAATTCAGTCTATTGACGCGGAAGACGATCAGTTTGCGTATCGTTACGATACCCAGCTTCTGATCGACAGGAGGGATAAGGACCTGGACGAAGATGAGATCGCGGACTACATCACCGAGAATATCGAGGGAAACAGCCTGATCGCCGCCGGCGATGAGGATCTGGTGAAGATCCATTTCCACACCAATGAGCCCTGGAAGGTTCTGGAGTACTGCAATTCTGTCGGCGAGATCTACGACATCGTAGTTGAGGATATGATCCGCCAGTCCAACGGCCAGCAGGGCTAGAAGCCTTCCCGGCCTGCAATTGAAAAGTAAGCTGGCGCATTCTCGTGACTTTAGTCGTGAGTTAGCCAGCAAAGGAAATATTTAGAGGCGAGCAAAAACGAACACACGTTCTGCTTTTGCTTGCTTTTTTCTTTTTCATATGGCATAATGTATATATGGATAAAAATGTTTATGATATTGATGATCACAGCCTTACATATGGTCGTGGATATGTCTATTCCCTTCAGTTTGTGGGGCGGACACCTGTGGAATC
>CADAIF010000216.1 GCA_902787905.1 uncultured Lachnospiraceae bacterium | reverse complement strand
ACTGGGGCACAGAATATCTGGACCTGATCATCTCCGTCAGGATCGTCTCCTCGGTCAACGAGGCCATCGATCATATCAATCGTTATAATACCGGTCACTCCGAGACCATCGTGACAGAAAATTACAGCAATGCCCGCCTCTTCATGGATGCAGTGGACGCGGCGGCAGTCTATGTCAATGCCTCCACCCGTTTTACGGACGGCGGCGAGTTCGGTTTCGGTGCCGAGATCGGCATCAGTACACAGAAACTCCACGCCAGAGGACCCATGGGACTCAGGGAACTGACGACCGGCAAATATGTGGTCTACGGCAGCGGACAGATCCGAGGTTAACATGGAATATATCAGCGAAAGCGAAAAACAGCTGGCGATCATCGACCAGCTCCGCAGACGGGTCGAAGCGCTCTCCGCGGAAAAAGGCAGGCCTCTGACCTATCATGTGGTCACCTTCGGCTGCCAGATGAATGCCCGGGACTCCGAGAAACTGGCCGGCATTCTTGAAAGGACCGGCTATGTTTATGCCCCCACGGAGGATGCGGATTTTGTGATCTACAACACCTGTACCGTCCGTGAAAACGCCAACCTGAGGGTCTACGGCAGGCTGGGACAAATGAAGAAGATCAAGCAGCGCCATCCCGGCATGCTCATCGCCCTGTGCGGCTGTATGATGCAGGAGGCCCAGGTGGTGGAAAAGATCCGCCGTTCCTACCGGCATGTGGACATCATCTTCGGTACCCATAACATCTTCAAACTGGCGGAGCTGATCCAGACCAGAATGGTCACCGGCAAGCCTGTCGTCGATATATGGAAGGATACGGACCAGATCGTTGAAGACCTGCCCACAGAGCGTAAGTATCCCTTTAAAACCGGCATCAATATCATGTTCGGCTGCAATAATTTCTGCACCTACTGCATCGTCCCCTATGTTCGGGGGCGGGAGAGAAGCCGGGCGCCGGAGGATATCGTCCGGGAGATCGAAGCTGCTGTGGCTGACGGTGTGAGTGAGGTCATGCTGCTGGGCCAGAATGTCAATTCCTACGGCAAGAATCTTGAGGAACCTGTCAGCTTCGCGCAGCTCCTTCAAAGGGTTGAAAAGATAGAGGGTCTGAAAAGGATCCGCTTTATGACCTCCCATCCCAAAGATCTGTCGGATGAACTGATCGAGGTCATGGCGCATTCCGATAAAGTTTGTCAACATTTGCACTTGCCCCTTCAGTCCGGAAGCAGTAAGATATTATCAAAAATGAACCGGCATTACAGCCGGGAGGATTATATGACCCTGGTGAAGAAGATCCGGACGGCCTGTCCGCAGATCTCCCTGACCACCGATATCATTGTCGGCTTCCCCGGTGAAACGGAAGAGGACTTTAAAGAGACCATGGATGTGGTTTCCGAAGTGGGCTTTGACAGCGCCTTCACCTTCATCTACTCCAGGCGCACCGGAACCCCGGCAGCCGCGATGGAGGACCAGGTGCCGGGAGAGGTCGTCCATGACCGTTTTGACCGGCTGCTGGATCTGGTCCAGAAGAAGGCCGCCGAGGCCACGGGCCGTTTTGAAGGCACCGAGCAGGAGGTCCTCGTTGAGGAGGTCAACAGTCATGACGCTTCCATGGTCACCGGCCGCATGAGCCAGAACATTCTGGTCCATTTCCCGGGAGATCAGTCTCTCATCGGTCGTCTGGTCAGGGTCCGCCTGACAAAATGCCACGGTTTTTATTACACCGGCGAGATCACCGGATAATTTTCGCAGAAAAGAGGTTAAATATGTCACGCCATATCAACGTACCTGAGATTTATGCATGCAATGTATTTGATGACGCTACCATGCAGCAGAAGCTTCCCAAGAAGATCTATACCGAGTTTAAGCAGACCCTCATGGAAGGCGGAGATCTGGAGCCGCACGTTGCTGAGATCATTGCGCATGAGATGAAGGAGTGGGCGATTGAAAAAGGCGCCACCCACTATACACACTGGTTCCAGCCGCTGACCAATATCACTGCTGAAAAACACGATGCCTTCATCAATCCTCAGGATGACGGGACCCTGCTGCTTTCTTTTTCCGGCAAGGAGCTGATCAAGGGCGAGCCCGACGGTTCCTCCTTCCCCTCCGGCGGCATCCGTGCCACCTGCGAGGCCAGAGGCTATACGGCATGGGACTGCACGTCTCCGGCCTTTATCAAGGAAAATCCCAATGGTACGGCTGTCCTTTTCATCCCCACCATTTTCTGTTCCTATACAGGG
>CADAIF010000215.1 GCA_902787905.1 uncultured Lachnospiraceae bacterium | reverse complement strand
TTGAAAGGCACTGGCAAACGCCCGCATTTCAGATGTACAGATCACTTCATCTATCGCGACCAGCAGCCTTTTCCCATGTTTTTGCAGACTTTCCAGCATTTTGCCAAGAGCTACTTCCATACTGGTGATCGGCGCGGCATTTTTCACCTCAAGACCGAAGCCAAAAAAGGACAGATTAATGCCTGCCCTCTGAAAAATATCTGCCAGTGTATGTTCTGCGGTTAATGCCGAACCCAGTTTTTCAAGGATATCACCCTCTGAGCTGAGTTCCACGACGATCCAGTCCTTCTCCTTCTTGAGACGTTTTGCGACGTCTGTCATAAAGACCGTCTTACCAGAACCCCTGACACCGGTGATCATAAAGATCTGCTGTGTCGGATGTTCTGCAGTAAAGCTGTCAACGATTATGTTTTCTTCCTTAAGCCGGTGTATATTTTCAGCCGGCTCCTTGCCGAACAAGGTAGAATAGGGATTCGGGCCCATATTGATCCTCCTCTCGCCGTTTACTCTTTTTACTCTTTAGAAACCATTCTTAATCTTTTTACTCTTTTTACTCTTTTACTTTTTATTTTACTCTTTTTACTCTTTGTGGTCAACAAAAAAGCCGGTGCTTCAGGCCGGCTTTTATAATTATAAACAGCTTATCCGACAATCCTTCTGGCAAGATCGGGGAAGTTCCCGATGGAGATATCGATGCCGAGTTCTTTCATATGACGGATGTCAGCTTCTGTATTGACGGTCCAGACATTGACGGCCAGGCCGAGGGCATGGCACATATCCATATAGTCCTTATCTACCACATTGAAGAGGGGATGAACGCCGTCCATGCCGTATTTATGGGCATATTCCGGCATGCCGATGACCCAGCTCTCTTCCAGAAAGCCATAACGCATATCCGGCGCCAGGGCCTTCATACGCATGACGCTGTAGTGGTTGAAGGAGGAGATGATGATCCGGTCACGCAGGCCGAATTCATCGATCAGCCCCAGCACCTTCTCCTCAATCCCGGGGTAAACATCCACACCTGTCTTAAGCTCAATATTGGTCTCCAGCTTCGTATCCCTGATCATCTCAAAGTACTCACGAAGGGTCGGGATCTCGTTCTTCCCGTACACACCCTTAAAGCCTGCGGATGCATCCAGAGCTTTCAGCTCTGCCAGGGTCTTAGAACCCACCAGGCCTGTACCGTCGGTCGTTCTGTCCACCAGCTCATCATGGATGATCACCACTTCACCGTCCGCGGATAAATGGACATCCAGCTCAATGCCGTCCGCGCCGGCTTCCACTGCTTTCTTAAAGGCCAGCATGGTATTTTCCGGATACCTGCCCGAAAAACCTCTGTGTGCAAAAACTTTCATACGATTTCTCCTTCCGGCATGACAATGACAGCCGCCGCCGGGCTTCTTCACCGGCAGCGGCTACCATACTTCAATACACATTTACATTTTTCTACAGGAAAATACACTCATCCTTCGGCACGGCCAGATAGACATCCTGACCGTTTTCGAAGACCTGAGTTTCGCCAAAGAGCGTGTCCACATCGATCTGAATACCATTCGAGAAGGTCGCGTAACGAATGATATTGCCATGAGGCAGGCTGACGTTGATATTGGACTTGATCAGGAAGGCATCACTGCGGTTGATGGGCTCTGTGCTGATCTCGATAATCTCCGGACGGAAGGCCACACTCTCGGTATCGATCGTTTCGCCGCTGACGGTCTTCATATCCTCAGCCTTCAACAGGTTGTAATGACCGATGAAGGAGGCGACGAACTGACTGCGCGGCTTCGTGTAAAGATCAATGGGCTTCGCGGACTGCTCGATCTCGCCCTGATACATCAGATGGATCATATCCGACATGACCATGGCCTCTTCCTGGTCGTGGGTAACGAAGATGGCGGTGATCCCCAGCTCACGCTGGATCCTGCGGATCTCCACCTGCAGAGAATGACGGAGCAGAGCGTCGATGGCTGACAGAGGCTCATCCAGAAGCAGGACCTTCGGCTCGGTCACGATGGCTCTTGCCAGAGCGGCACGCTGCTGCTGGCCGCCGGAAAGCTGGGACGGGTAGTGTTTCAGTTTGTCGCCGAGACCCACGATATTCAGCATCTCGATGGACTTCTTCTCCGCTTCCTTCGTATCCATCTTTTTCATCTTCAGACCGAACATGACATTCTGAAGCGCTGTCATATTCGGGAACAGGGAATACTGCTGGAAGACCATGCCGATACCGCGGTCCTTGGGGTTGACATCCGTGATATCCTT
>CADAIF010000214.1 GCA_902787905.1 uncultured Lachnospiraceae bacterium | reverse complement strand
TCTATCAGCTTCATGCAGCGGCGGCGGGTCTTAAAGGACATGAGCGACTTCGCGTTTATCTGACCGATAAGTTCGAGATGCATCAGTTCGTCAAGGCGCTTCATGGAAGTGAAGTTCAGGTAGCGCTCGATATGGGCAGCCACCGGCTGCAGGCCCCGCCTGCCGATCTGGACCACTTCATCCAGCATCCGGTCAGACCACTGGGTAAAGGGCATTTCAAGCAGCAGCAGATTGGTCCCCTCAAGGCACAGATCCGGCAGATCCTTCGACGTACTCATGCCGTCAAAGAAATGGACCTCCGCGCCAAGACGCAGCTCCGGGAAGGCCTTGCCCTTCTGCCTTTCCTTTTCCATTTCCTCAGTCAGCTTTTCATAGGCTGCCTGCCGGTTCCTTAAGAAGTTTTCAGGCGTGTTGCGGTTGGCATAAAAGTGGGATGTGCAGCACAGGCGGGATACGCCCTGGGCCTGCATCATATCCAGCATACCGATCGACACGCCGACATCTTTACTGCCGTCGTCTATGCCGGGCAGCACATGTGAATGGAAGTCTGTCATTTCTTGTAATAGCCCTTGCCCTTGTAGTAGCCACCTCCGGCATCCGTGGAACCGTTGAAGGCAAAGCCCAGGATACGGGCATCCACCAGCTTCAGCTGACGGATGGTCTCGGCCAGGGCCCCCTGTACCGCGTGATTGCTTCTGACCACCACGACGATACCGTCCACCAGCTTTGATGCCACCAGAGCATCCGTAACCATGGTCACCGGCGGCAGATCCAGAATGATATAGTCATAATGCTTACGCAGCACACCCATTAAGGACTCCATCCGCTTGGAGCCTAAAAGCTCGGAAGGGTTGGGAGGAATATCACCGGAAACCATGACATTGACCTTGATCTCCTTTTCCTCCAGCGGAACAGAGAAGATCTGGAAAGCCTCACTGACGGAATTCATACCTACCAGGAGGTTGGAAAGGCCCGGTGACGGTTTTAACTGAAGACGTCCTGACAGGGTGGGCAGACGCATGTCGCCCTCGATCAGGAGAACCTCCTTACCGGTCTCCGCCAGGGTGTAGGCCAGATTGATGGAGGTCAGGCTCTTGCCCTCGCCCCTGTAGGAACTGGTCATGCCTACCACATGGCAGTGCTCGGAATCGGAAAAGGAAAACATGAGGTTGGTACGCAAAAGCTTATAGGCCTCCGAGGCCGCGAAATTCATGTTGGCAGCGATCATATGTGAACGCTCGGCATTCGTTTCCGCAGCTGTGGCCATACGGATTTTTTTATTTGCCATTGCGATTCCCCCTCGACTTTTTCTTTGCTGTAGACGGTGCCTGGTAACCATAGTAACCGGCCCGCTGTGATTTCACGGACATATCCGGGATGACCGCCAGCAGGGGGATATCCGGATAGGTCTGTGTCAGATATTCTTCACTTCTAATATTCTCATCCAGCAGATAGACACCGATGATCACCGCGCCGCTCAGGACAATACCCAGAATGGCACCGATGGCAGTGTTCTTTGTGTAGCTTGGGGAGAAACGGTGGGAAGGCACAACGGCGTAATCGACAATACGCACGTCGCTTCCCACCACGATGTCAGCGATTTTATCCGGCAGGATCCTGGCGATGGTATTGGCGATCTTCTCCGCCAGCTCGGGATCCTTATCCGTTACGGTGATCTCAAAGACCTCAGTGGAATTGACAGCAGCCGCTGAAATTTTTTCCCTGAGTTCTTCGTAGGTGTAATCCAGTTCAGCTTCCCGGATGACTTCATTTAAAGAAGTCCGGGACTTTAAGATAACCACATAGGTGTCAACCAGCTTCTGGGCTGCTGACAGATCAGAACTGGAAATACTGAAAGAGGTACTGCCCACGGAAATATCCGAGTTATTGACATATAAAAGTGCGCTGGACTGATACAGAGGTGTGATCATCAGCAGGGTGTAACCGAAAGCCAGGGCCGCGCAGGTAATGCCGGCCAAAAGGATCAGCCACCACTTTTTCAGCAGGGCCTTGGTCAGTTCCCAGAGATCGATTTCAATTTCATCCGATCTGTTTTCGTTATTTCCCATAGGTTTCTTCTTTTCTCCTTCAATTTTTTACAAAAAGTAGACTTCTGAATAATTATGAATGCTCTCAATATTCTACATATTGAGGCTGGCGAATGAATAAAGGTAAAATAAACATTCAGTATTCGACATTTTTCCCGATTTTTCGCAGTTTTTCGCCTTTTCGGCCCTATTTTTGCCGCAGGCTTTTCGAAACAGGGGCCTGCCCTGATCAGA
>CADAIF010000213.1 GCA_902787905.1 uncultured Lachnospiraceae bacterium | reverse complement strand
CCAACGGCACCATGCTGCAGATCATTCTCTTTGCCCTGATCGTCGGTATCCTGCTGGCCAAGATGGGTGAGCGTGCTGAGCTGATCACCAACCTTTTCAATCAGATCAATGACCTGATGATGGAGATGACCCTGCTGGTCATGAAATTCGCCCCCATCGGCGTTTTTTGCATGATCGCCAGGACCTTCGCCAACCTGGGCTTCAACGCCTTTGTACCTCTGCTCAAATACATGGGCAGTGTTACACTTGGCCTGGGCTTCCAGTGCTTCATTGTTTACATGCTCCTGCTGTTCATCTTCACCAGACTGAACCCCTTCCGTTTCCTGAAGAAATTCTTCCCGGTTATGGCCTTCGCCTTCTCCACATCGACATCCAACGCGACCATTCCGCTGAATATCGATACCCTGGAGGAGAAGATCGGCGTTTCCAGAAAGATCGCTTCCTTTACTATCCCGCTGGGTGCCACCATCAACATGGACGGTACCGCGATCATGCAGGGCGTGGCCGTCGTCTTCGCGGCTCAGGCCTATGGTATCGATCTGGGCATCAACGGCTATCTGACCGTTATCGCCACAGCGACCCTGGCCTCCATCGGTACCGCAGGTATTCCGTCTGTCGGTCTGGTGACCCTGTCCATGGTCTTCGCGGCTGTCGGTCTTCCGGTGGAAGGTATCGCCCTGATCATGGGTGTTGACCGTATCCTGGATATGATGCGTACAGCCGTCAATATCACCGGCGACGCCGTCTGCACTACGGTAGTCGCTTACCAGAACAAAGATTTCGACAAGGATGTTTTCAATTCGGAGGTCTGATATGCGTAGACTTAAGTTCAGATGGATATCGGCCCTTGCCCTCATGGCGGCGATGCTGCTGAGTGCCTGCGGCGGATCCTCCTCCGGCGGCGCAAAGCCTGCGGAGACCGCGGCGGCCGCGGAGACGGCAGCCCAGACAGAGGCGGCCGTCTCAGAGACAGGCGGCGAGGAAGTCAATGCCGCTTCCTCCGAGGTGGTGGGCGCCATCGTCTCCAGGGGTTACTTAAACGTCGGCTGCAAGATGGACGTTAAGGGCCTTGGCTACTATGATGAAGCCTCCGGGACCTGGTCAGGTCTGGAGGTGGAGCTGGCCTACATGACAGCGGCCAAAATCTTCAATGTGACGCCTCAGGAGGCTAAGGATCAGGAACTGGTCCATATCACCGGCGTCACGGTGGCTGACCGTGAGGCAAAGCTTGAGAGCGGCGAGATCGACTGCATGATGGCAACCTATACCATCACAGACGAACGTGCCGAAAGGTTTGCCCTGTCAGACAGCTATTATAAGGATTATGTCGGTCTGATGGTGCTTTATTCCGGTGAGAATCCCAACTCTCTGGGTACCGGTGAAATCCGGTCCATCGCGGATCTGGACGGCAAAAACATCGGCGTGACCCGCGGGTCCACGACCCGGGAGGCCATTCTCAATTATCTGGGCACCATGACCAACACCAGCATCAATCCCCTGTTCTTTGAATATGTGGATTATCCGTCCATGTTCGAGGCTCTGAAATCGGGGACCATCGATGTCATGAGCGTCGATGTCAGTATCCTGAGCACCTATGTGGACAATGAGACCCAGATCCTGAATGACCGCTTCGCGGGTCAGGATTACGGCGCGGCAGTCCTTAAGGAAAACGCGGCCCTTCTGACCTACATCAATGCGGCCATCGCGGATATTTCCTAGCCTTATCTTAGGACGCAGTATCGCTGATCCGGTACTGCGTCTTCCCTGTCAGAAGGGGCCCGCGGACTTGACGGACGGGCGGGATATTGATATGCTGAACAGGTACTGATGTTTAAAGAAAAAGAGGAGAAAGTGACGTATGGATTTTAATCAGGAAAGTCTGAAGGTGCATGAGGCCCATAAGGGCAAGGTGGAGATCCGTTCCAAGGTTGAGGTGAAGACCCTGGATGATCTGAGCACAGTTTACACACCGGGCGTGGCGGAGCCCTGCCGCAGGATCGCGGCGGACAAAAATGAGGTTTACCGCTATACGGCCAAGGGTAATCTGGTGGCCGTGGTCAGTGACGGCAGCGCCGTTCTGGGCCTGGGCAATATCGGTCCGGAAGCCGGCATGCCGGTCATGGAGGGCAAGTCGATCCTGTTCAAGCAGTTCGCCAACGTGGATGCCTTCCCCATCTGCCTGGATACTCAGGATGTGGACGAGATCGTAGAGACCGTCGTCAGGATCGCACCCTGCTTTGGCGGCATCAACCTGGAGGATATTTCCGCACCCCGCTGTTTTGAAATTG
>CADAIF010000212.1 GCA_902787905.1 uncultured Lachnospiraceae bacterium | reverse complement strand
TGCCGCTGGTGGAGCCTTTGGAATACAAGGAATCCAGGAAGATCGAGGAGCTGGCCATCGTGATCGATACGTCAGAGTCCTGCGAGGGCGAGTATGTGCGTCGTTTCCTGGAGGAGACCTTTGCCATTCTTATGAGCAGAGACCAGTTCTTCCGCCGCATGAACGTCCACATCATTCAGTGCGACGTCAAGGCCCAGGTGGATGATGTGATCCGCTCATCGGACGACCTGAAAAAATATATGGAGAATTTCAAGCTGGTGGGCTTTGGCGGCACGGATTTCAGGCCGGCCATCGAATACGTGAACCGGCTTTGTGCCGAGGGTGCCTTCAAAAAGCTGAAGGGGCTTCTGTATTTTACAGACGGCTGGGGCACCTACCCCAGACGGCGGCCGGACTACGATGTGGCCTTTGTTTTTCTTGAGGAGAATTACAATGACCGGGAAGTACCGCCATGGGCCATTAAACTGGTCCTGGGACCGGACGATTTTGAGACTGATTACGGGAGGAAATAACCTATGAATATCAAACAGGCGAAAGAGGAGATCCGTCACACGGTACAGGCGTACCTGCTGAAGGATGACATGGGAGAATACATGATCCCGGTCGTCAGGCAGAGACCGGTTCTTTTGATCGGTCCGCCCGGCATCGGCAAGACAGCCATCATGTCCCAGGTCGCCCGGGAGCTTCAGGTGGGCCTGGTGGCCTATACCATCACCCATCACACCCGGCAGAGCGCCATCGGTCTTCCCTATATTGAAAAGCGGGAGTACGGCGGCCGGATGATGGAGATCACCGAGTATACCATGAGTGAGATCGTGGCCTCTATTTATGATAAGATCGAAGCCACGGGTCTGAAGGAGGGTATTCTGTTTATCGATGAGATCAACTGCGTCTCGGAGACTCTGGCCCCCACCATGCTGCAGTTCCTGCAGGGTAAGACCTTCGGTAACCATAAGATTCCCGAAGGCTGGGTGATCGTGGCTGCGGGCAATCCGCCGGAATACAACCAGTCGGTGCGTGATTTCGACATCGTCACCCTGGACCGTGTCAAAAAGATCATCGTGGACGCGGATTTTTCTGTCTGGAAGGCCTATGCCTACGAAAACGGTATGCACAGCGCCATTTTATCCTATCTGGATATTAAGAAGGAGAATTTCTATCAGATCGAGACGACGGTGGATGGCATCGATATCGTGACTGCCCGCGGCTGGGAAGATCTGTCCAAGCTGATGCTGGTTTACGAAAAGCTGGATTTTCCGGTCGATGAGTCCGTCATCAGCCAGTATATCCAGAACCGCAGGATCGCCAAGGATTTTGCCAATTATCTGGATCTTTACCGTAAATATCAGACAGATTATGATGTGGATGCGGTTGTTGAAGGCCGTATTAAGGGTTCGGCTATCGAGCGGATCCGTCAGGCTTCCTTTGATGAGAAGCTGAGTGTTATCAATCTTCTGATCAGCCGCCTGACCGCCACCTTTTCAGATGTTTATGCCAAGGACCGGTATGTGCGTGAGCTTTATGAGATCCTGAAGGAGCTGAAATTCCTCCTGGGCAGGGCTTCGGACAAAAATCAGATCGGCGAGATCATGGATAAAAAGATCAGTCAGACCGAGGAGAGTCTGGAGGCGGCCAAGGCCGGCGGCCTTTATGACGCGGATCGGATCCTGGCCGTGAAGCAGACCATCGCCGCTTTGGAGGGCTATCGCCGGATGACAGCAGGCGACGCATCGCTTACACCGGCTGCAGCCTTTGATAAGATCAAGGCGGAGTTCAGCAGAGATACCGAGGCGCGTAAGGCTCTTCTGAGCCAGGGCAGCAGCCATCTTGAGCATGCCTTTGAGTTTATGGAGCAGGCCTTTGGCGAGAGCCAGGAGATGGTCATTTTCATGACGGAGCTCAACGCCAATCCTTACTGCGTACGCTTTATCAGGGATAACGGGTCTGTCAAGTATGACAGATACAATCAGTCCCTGCTCTTTGATGAGACCAGACAGTCTCTGCTGAGAGATATCGATGACCTGAGTGACCTGACCACTCTGCTTGACAGGTAGGAGGTGCGATTTATGGAATTTGAAGAGAGAAAACCGATGACAGGCAGGGAGATCCTGATCGCCAATTTCGGCCAGTTCAGCTACGGCGGCCGTCACTATCTGATGGTGAGTATTCCCTTTACCTACGCCACCAGGGAGATCATGCCTTATTATCAGGCGACAGCCGTCTGTGAAGAGGATGTGGCGGATCTGAGAGGTTTCCGCCCGGTCTACACGGTCAACTGGACCGTCACCGACCCGGGCCAGATCGCT
>CADAIF010000211.1 GCA_902787905.1 uncultured Lachnospiraceae bacterium | reverse complement strand
GCCATACTCCGCGTTGTTGTAGCCGATCTCATTGATGGTCTCGCGCACGATACTCTGAATATCGATATTGGCCTTACTGGTGATCTCGCCCATGACCAGGACAAGGCCTGTGGTGGTGGCTGTCTCGCAGGCCACACGGCTCATGGGGTCCTGGGCCATCAGGGCGTCCAGCACCGCGTCGGAGATCTGGTCACAGATCTTATCCGGATGTCCCTCAGTGACGGACTCGGATGTAAATAAAAGCTTTTCCATTTTGAAGCCTCCTGAAAAATTCATTGTTCCCCGATTCAGAAAAAGAAAAAATCCGCATAGCGGATCTGTCTGTCTCTACCTCTTATTGTTCGATCTTCATCGCTCAGGTTGGCACCTTCCTTATGCAAGGGGTTGCCGCAATATCACAGATCCCTGGTCTCCATTGCTCTGAATAAGAGAATTATATAAAATTGTTTAACGTTAACTAGGATACATGATTGTCTGTCCGATGTCAATAGCCATCCCGATACAAAACAGGGAAAATGTCGTATCCGTTTTCTTTACAGAGAAAGAACCTCAGCTGACCCGAGGTTCTTTCTTATACGATGATCTGTTATTCCGCAGGTATTCTTCTTCTTTCCATGGGCGGCTGAACAAGGCTGCCGGAAAATTCCATACGCCTCATGATACGCTCTCTCTCAAAAAGATCCTCTACATCGATCTTCTGGATATATCCGCCCAGACCGCGGATCTTCTCCGCAAAATTCTCATAGCCTCTCTGGATATACTGGATCTCCTCCACACAGGTCACACCCTCGGCAGAGAGACCGGCAATGACCAGAGCCGCACCGGCACGCAGGTCCGAAGCTGTCACAATGGCCCCTGTCAGATGGTCCACGCCGCTGATAAAGGCTGTGGTCCCCTCCACCTTCATGGAAGCGCCCATTTTCGTCAGCTCGTCCGTGTATTTAAAACGATTCTCAAAGATTTTTTCAGCCACTGTACTGCTGCCGTCCGCCAGAGCAAGACAGACAGCAAACTGAGACTGCATATCCGTCGGGAAGCCCGGATGGGGCATGGTTTTGATGGTGGTGGGCTTAAGCCGTTTGGTCACGGCAATACGGACTTCATCCCCGTTTTCATGGATCTCGGCACCCATTTCCTTCAGTTTGGCCAGAATGGACTCCAGATGCTTGGGAATGACATGAGTGATCGTCACATCACCCCTGGTGGCCGCTGCCATACATAAGAAGGTACCGGCTTCGATCTGGTCAGGAATGATCTCATGATCCGCGGCCTTGAATTTTTTGACACCGTTGATCTTGATCCTGTCCGTGCCCGCGCCTTTAATGTCAGCGCCCATCTGATTCAGGAACTGGGCCACATCCACCACATGAGGCTCCTTGGCCACATTTTCAATGACTGTTGTGCCCTCCGCCATGGAGGCTGCCAGCATGATATTAATGGTGGCACCGACACTGACCACATCCAGATAAATGTAGCCGCCGGTCAGATGCTCCGCCTTGGTATAGATCATGCCCTTGTCGATATGAACCTCAGCGCCCAGGGCCTTGAAGCCCTTCTGATGCTGGTCAATGGGACGGACGCCGATATTGCAGCCGCCCGGAAGGGCGACGCCGGCTTCTTTGTACTTGCCCAGCATGGCACCGATCAGGTAATAAGAAGCCCTGATCTTACGGATATACTCATTGTCAACCTTATGATTACGGATATTTCGACCGTTGATCTTGACGACATGACGGTTTTCCGGGTCCGGATAGACGACCATGGCGCCAATGGATTTGATTGCGTTCAGGAAAACCCGGATATCGTTGACATCCGGCAGATTTCTTATTGTAACGGTCTCGTCACACATGATGGCTGCTGCCAGGATACCCAGCGCGGAATTTTTCGCGCCGCTGATCTCGACATTGCCCACCAGGGGACTGCCGCCCTTGATAAAATACTGTTCCATAACTCACCTTATACGGCTCCTGCACGAGCCTGACTTTCTATTCATAATAACAATTTCACAGACTTCTGCCCCGCTTTTGGCCTGATTTTGGGCAGACGACATAATACGCCGGGAAATCCCTGCATATCACATAGATTATACCATACTTCCCCGCTTTGTAAATCTAAAAGTTTAATTAAATCGAGTGGGCCTCTCTGCGGGCCATGAAAATGACCAGGATCAGGCAGATGAGACTGATGGCCAGTCCGGGCTTAAATCCCTTCGGACAGTAGTCCATGGAAATGGCATGATCTCCGGCCTCCAGGCGGATTCCCGTCAGGCCCTCGCCCACCGGAAGAAGCTCTGCCTTCTCCGAATCCACCCGGACC
>CADAIF010000210.1 GCA_902787905.1 uncultured Lachnospiraceae bacterium | reverse complement strand
GCCGTTGCCGATAATAAAATAGGGGACGTCTTCCTGTATACAAAGCCGGATCACATCTGCTAAAACCTCCTCAGTGGCGGGCGTCACGAAATAATCCGCCGGACCGCCGATCCTGAAGGTCGTATGCAGACGCATGGGCTCATTGATACGGACGCAGTCCTCACCGGCTGTGTCCGTCAGTTTATCTATAAAAAGCATAATAACCTCACTTATTCCCGTCCCAGATCAGGCCGGCCGCGCCGATCATACCGGCGTCATTGCCCAGCACCGCCTGGATAAAGGGGGTCTCCCTGTGAGCATGAAAAACGATTTTCTTATAGTGTCTGGCAATACCGTCGATCAGGTAGGCACCCGCTCTGGAGACACCTCCGCCGATGACAAAGGCGTCCGGATCCACCACAGAGGCGATCAGGGAGGCCGCCAGTGCCAGATAATGCATCATTTTTTCAGCCGCTTCCTGAGCCAGCGGATCCCCGTCCCGGGCCGCGTCCAGAATGGCCTTGGCCGACAGATCATCCACACTTCTCAGGCAGCTGGCCTTCCCGCTCGTTTCCAGTATTTTCCGGGTCATATTGACCAGACCGGTCGCGGAAGCCGCCTGCTCCAGACAGCCCACACGGCCGCAGCCGCAGTGGCCGACAATATCCGCAGGATCCACGACCTGCATATGACCGATCTCACCTGCCGCGCCGTTGGTCCCGGAAACGATCTCCCCGTTTAAGACCACGCCGCCGCCGACCCCTGTGCCCAGTGTGATCATGACCAGACTCTGATAATTCCTGCCGCAGCCTGCCCGCTGTTCCCCCAGTGCCGCCGCGTTGGCGTCATTGGCAGCCCGGACCGGCAGTCCGGTCAGCTCCGAAAGGATTCCCGCCGCGTTCATGGGCCCCCAGCCCAGGTTGGCGCAGCCATGTACAAAACCATTATCCTCCACAGGCCCGGGAACACCGATACCGATGCCTTCCACCATATCGTGGCAAATACCGTTGACCTTCATATTGTCCAGGACCGCCTTCGCGATATCCGGCAGAATGTGGCTGCCGCCATCCTCCGTGCGGGTTGGGATCTCCCATTTTTCAGGCTCGGCCTCGCCGGTGGAAAAACGGCCGATCTTCACAGTTGTGCCTCCCAGATCCACACCATAGCAATAGGGTTTCATGACATCAGTCCTCCGGTTTCTTACTCAGGTTGGAGGTCACTCGGCGGTACAGCTCATGCGCCGCATTGTAACCCATCTGTTTCTGTCTGTAATTGATGGCTGCCGCTTCGACAATGATGGCCAGATTACGTCCCGGACGGATGGGAATGGCATGACAGACGATCTTGTTGCCAAGGATCTCCTCATATTGCTCCTCCAGGCCCAGACGGTCATATTCCCGCTCACGGTCCCACTCCTCCAGCTTGATGACCAGATCGATGGTCTGGGTCTCACGGACGCTCTGGACGCCGTACAGGGTTTTGACATTGATGATGCCGATACCCCGAAGTTCGATAAAATAACGGGTGATGTCCGGTGCTGTGCCGATCAGCTCCTCGTCATTGACCTTCTTGATCTCCACCACATCATCCGAAACCAGGCGGTGGCCCCTTTTAACCAGTTCCAGGGCGGCCTCGCTTTTACCGATACCGCTCTCACCCATGATCAGGACGCCCTCTCCGAAGACATCCACCAGTACGCCGTGAATGGAAATGCGAGGCGCCAGCTGGATCTTCAGATAACGGTTCATCTCAGACATAAAGGAGGATGTGGAATCCTCAGTCCACAGGACCGGAACGCCGAAACGATTGCCCAGATCCAGAAAGAGCGGCGCGACCTCCAGGCCTCTGCAGAAAATAAGGCAGGGCACGCCGGTTTCAAAAATCCGCGTGGCCATTTCGATGATATAGGCCTCGTCATGGGTCTCCAGATACTCGTACTCCACCTTTCCGATGAGCTGTATACGCTTACTGTCAAAGCCGTTGAAATAGCCGGCAAAAGGCAGGGCCGGCCGGTTGAGATCGGTCTGGTGGACAAAAATCTTTTCCGTATCTATTTCAGGCGTCAGATTCTTCAGATGAAACTTCTCAATAATATTACTGAGACTGACCTTATAACTCCCCTTGCTTTTATTCTTCATCATAACCTCCCAAAAGGATCCATTTCTCCTCTAGTCTACCACATCCGTGCCTGAGCATCAATGAAAATACTCATAAACAGACTGGGCACTCTTCAGGTTCATGGTTTCCGCAGCCATGAGTTCCTCCACAGATGCTGACCTGATCCTTTCTATATCCCCGAAATGCTTCATCAGCGCCTTGCGCCTGGCCGGACCGATGCCTTTGATCTCATCCAGGACCGACCTGACCTGGTCCCGGCTTCTGAGCTGCCGGTGGTATTCAATGGCAAAACGATGGGCCTCATCCTG
>CADAIF010000209.1 GCA_902787905.1 uncultured Lachnospiraceae bacterium | reverse complement strand
TGATGGTATCGATCAGATCCTTCTGATTATCCCCCTTGAGGGCGGACACCGGCACGATCTCCGCGAAATCACAGACCTTCCGGTAGGCATCTATGCTTTCCAGAACTTTGGACTTTTCCACCTTGTCGATTTTGTTGATGACCAGGATCACCGGCGTTTTCACCCGGCGAAGCTGCTCGGCGATGTGCTGCTCTCCGGCCCCGATATAGGTGGTCGGTTCCACCAGCCAGAGGATCACATCCACCTCGCCCAGGCTCTTCTCGGCCACTGTCACCATATACTCGCCCAGCTTGTTTTTAGCCTTGTGAATACCGGGGGTATCCACAAACACGATCTGGCCCTGCTCACTGGTGTAAACAGTCTGGATCCTGTTCCTGGTTGTCTGGGGCTTGTTGGATGTGATGGCGATCTTCTGCCCTACCAGATGGTTCATCAGGGTAGACTTGCCCACATTGGGCCTGCCGATCAGGGTCACAAAGCCCGATTTAAACTGCATGTTCTTTGTATCTTCCATGTTTTACCTTCTTTAACCCATAAGGGGTGTGATCTCATCAAACATATCCTTGCAGGACATGATCGCATTTTCATCGCCTACCACGCACTTAATACCGCCGCTGACGACAGATCTGACGACAGGGGCCAAAGACCTTAAGACTTCGTTGTTGACAGAAAGCATCTCATCCCTGGTCTTCTGGATCGCTTCGATCGTACGGCCGGCCAGATAAGCGCCTGCGGACCTGGTCCCCCTGCTCTGAGGCGTATAGGGAATATCCTCAGCGCCGAAAGCACCGATGATATACTTGGTCAGCTCTCTCTCATCCAGATCCAGCTGGCTGACATAATCCGCGGCAGCCTCGTAGATGTCATAGGTATCCTTCAGGTTGGGATCCCTGTAGGATGTCAGATAACTGACGCCTCTTCTGCCGAAGCTGCACATGCAGCCGTAGGCACCGCCCTTGACCCTGACATTATTCCAGAGATAGTCGCTGGAAAGGATGTTTTTCAGAATGATCAGCGCCCCATTGTAGGGAAGACCATCCTTGCTGAAATCGCCGCATACGGCACAGTACTGGACCATGGCGGGTGTGGTATAGGCTTCATTGCCGCCCTTTCTGGTACCAAGAACCTGAGCCGCCTCTTCACCCCTGCGTTCAAAAGCGTCAAGCAGCTTATCAAAGGACGAAATGCCAAGCCTGTAGGCCTCATCAGGAGAGGTCCAGTCAAGCAGCAGGGCACTCCCGTTCAGAACCTTAGCCCTGACAGCCTCCAGGCGGCTGATCAGGGTCTCATTCTTCTCATCCAGGTCCTTTAAGGCACCGCAGATGAATCTGTAAAATTCCAGGCCCTCTGTCAGCTCTTTAAACCAGGCGGACGGACTTAAGATGGCAGCTGAACGGTTGACAGCGACCGTATGACCCGAAGTCATGAAAGACATCTCCATCCTGGACTTCATCTGGTTCATGACCTCTTTCATGCGTTTAACATCCTTAAAGGAGGTGCCGAAAAGGATTTCCTGCATCAGATCAGCCAGGGCGCCTGCCTTCTCGGAAAAAACCTTGCCGGAAGTCACAAAGTAAGGCACGGTCCTATAATCCCTGTCTCTGACATAAACGGTACTGTAGGTCGTCAGACCGCCCGTATGGAAATTGATCCTCTCGGCCAGGTCCTGATAGGAACCCTTGTCTGTATCCATGTTGCCCATCAGCTCACTGAAAAGGGCCATGTAAGGGATTTCCTCTTCTGTCAGGCAGGAAATGTCGAAGATCAGCTTGACATAATCAATGCCGTTGGTCTCGATATCATGGAAAAGCACCTTGCTGCCATTCTGTTCCCGCTCTTCATTATCCAGAGGCAGGGCCTCTCTGCGGATGTCACTGACGGACAGCAGGGGGATCATTTCAAGGATCTCCTTAGGTGAAGGCTCACTCTGGTAAGCCTTAAGCTGCTTCGTGGAAAGGACGATCTGCTCGCGTTCTTCCTCAGTCATGGCTGCCCTGATGGCCGCCAGCTTTTCTTTAAGCGCCGCCTCTCTTCTGCCCGCCAGGCCCTTCGATGGAATAAGCAGCAGACTGGATGCATGAGGATTATCAAGCAGCCAGGTCCTGATCACACTTTCGAAGTAACCTGTCTTCAGGCCCTGACGAAGTTCGTCAAAAATCGACTTCGTCTTCAGATGAACAAAAGGCTTATCATCATCATAAAGCCAGCTGTCCATCATTCTCAGGCCGAACATCAGGCCCTTGGGCCATCTGCCGAAATCCCTCTCTCTGAACCTGAAATCGAAGAAATTAAGAGCGCTTTCCAGGGTTTTCTCCTGCAGACCGCCGTCAGCCAGTCTGGTCAGTTCCTTCCGGATCAGGTCCAGGATCTCATCCTGCCGCTCCGGATCCATCTTTTTAATGATAATGGATAAGGTAGGCTGCTTC
>CADAIF010000208.1 GCA_902787905.1 uncultured Lachnospiraceae bacterium | reverse complement strand
AGTAATAAAGGATATTCCGCATAAAGTGCGGCGACAGTTCGTTTGTACCATCCTGTCGTTAAACAAAACCAGGACTCTTTGATTCCATATGTTGTCAGGGGCTCTGCGTCGGTGCGCGGAGCTTTTTTTTTGAAAGGCACCCGGTGGTGCTTTTCGGAGATCACAGGAGTTTATATGTATTATCTTAAAACAGAGCAGAGCTTTGATTCTGCCCATTTCCTTAAAGGTTATGAAGGCAAGTGCGCGAATCTGCACGGACACCGCTGGCGGGTGGTGGCCATGATCAGGGGTGAAGCGCTCAAGGAGGATCCTCAGACCGGCGGTATGCTCATGGATTTCGGGGACCTGAAAGGGGCGCTGAAGGCCATCTGCGACCATCTGGATCATTGCCTGATCTATGAGGCCGGTTCTCTGAAAGCGGCGACGCTGGCGGCCTTTGAGGAGGAACATTTCCGCATGGTGGAGGTGCCCTTCAGACCGACAGCGGAGCATCTGGCGGCTTACATTTTCGGACGGATGCAGGAAAAATGTCCCTCTGTCTGCCGGGTGGAGGTTTATGAGACGCCGAATAACTGCGCGGTTTATGAGGCATGATCATGAGGGTTGTCGAAAAGTTTGTAAGCATCAACGGTGAAGGTACCAGGGCCGGAGAGCCGGCGGTTTTCATCCGTTTTAAGGGCTGCAATCTTAGGTGCAGCTATTGTGATACCATGTGGGCCAATGAGGCAGACTGCCCCTTTACGGATATGACGCCGGAGGAAATCCTGTCCTATATCAGGTCGACCGGCATCACAAATGTGACGCTGACCGGCGGTGAGCCGCTGTTGGCTGCGGGCGTGGCTGATCTGATCCGTCTGCTTGGGACTGAGGGAAATCTGAGGGTGGAGATCGAGACCAATGGCGCGGTTGACCTTAAGCCTTTTACGGAGGGCTTCCGTCCGGTCTTTACCATGGACTACAAGCTGCCTTCCAGCGGTTTTGAGGCGGCCATGCTGACGGAAAACTTCGCCCTGCTTCAGGCGGAGGATACGGTAAAGTTTGTGGTCGGATCCATGGAGGATCTGGAAAGGGCCAGGCAGCTGATCCTTGAGCATTCTCTGACGGCGCGCTGTCATGTCTATCTGAGCCCGGTCTTCGGGCAGATTGTGCCGGCAGCCATCGTTGATTATATGATAGAAAACCGCATGAATGATGTGCGGCTGCAGATCCAGATGCATAAAGTGATCTGGGATCCTGACAGGAGGGGTGTGTGATGATTGATAAAAAGGCGATAGAGGAACATATCCGGGGCATTCTGATCGCTCTGGGGGATGATCCTGACCGTGAGGGCCTGAAGGAGACGCCGGCCCGGGTGGCCAATATGTACGAAGAGGTTTTCGCGGGTATGAATTACAGCAACCATGAGATCGCGGAAATGTTCGGCAAGACCTTCACCGAGGGTTTTAATGAAAACGAATCCGGAAGGGTTGTGGTCATGAAGGACATCGACCTTTTCTCCTACTGTGAGCATCATATGGCCCTGATGTATGATATGAAGGCCACGGTGGCCTACATTCCCGAGGGCAAGGTCATCGGTCTTTCCAAGATCGCCAGGATCTGTGATATGGTTGGGCGCCGCCTGCAGCTGCAGGAACGGATCGGCCGGGATATCGCGGATATCATGACTGAGGTGACCGGAAGTGAGAATGTCGCTGTTCTTCTGGAGGGCTGTCACAGCTGTGTATCAGCCCGGGGCATCCGTAAGGAGCAGGCCAGGACCGTGACAGCGGAGCTGAGGGGAAGGTTTAAGACGGACCCGTCCCTGCAGCTGTATCTGAAATAGAGCGAAAAGAACACCCCTGGAATACGCATTAATACGGGAAACCCTGTTAACATGCGGTTCCAGGGGTGTTTTTTGTTTGGCGGTATTGTTATATATCTGCTGTTTTTAGCACGGATTTGAGAATAAGACTAGCACATTACTAGCACATCAGAGCTCATCAAAAAAGGCGTTCACCTGCGTGCTGACTTCTGCCGCCTTGTCCGTCAGCTCGTTGACATAGATGCGGCGCAGGACGGCAGGAGAGTTCCAGCCACCCCGCTTCTGAATGTACACGTCCGGGACGCCCATGGCGTGCATGATGCTGGCCGAATAATGCCGGAGGTCATGGAAGCGCATCGGATGGACGCCTGCCCGCCTGACCAGCCGCCGAAAAGCCTCACTTAGGCCGTCGGGCGAATAATCCACCAGCCGGCCATCCCTGTTCTCGATCTCTGCCCGCACGGTGTCCGGCACGGGGATGTCGCGGACGGAGCCGGGCGTCTTAGGCGCCTTCATGATCGTGCCGCCCCTGACCTTAACCATGGCCCTGCAGCAGGGACTGATCCAGGGACGCGGAGCCATGGCCCTTGGTGATGTGATCCGCAAGCGATTTGACGTTTCGCAGAATGAGGCGAACC
>CADAIF010000207.1 GCA_902787905.1 uncultured Lachnospiraceae bacterium | reverse complement strand
CCGCGAACAACCGCGTGGTGGTGCTCGACCGCTACTACAAGCTCCTCTTCACCATCAACACCTTCACGAACGAGCACGGCGTCCCGGACAGCTTCAACAACCCCTCCGGCGTGTTCGCCAATGAAGAGAACATCTACGTCTGCGACACCAACAACAACCGCATCGTCAAGGCGGACAAGGTGGACAAGATCCGTGACCTGATCACCAGTCACAGGCGTACCATGCCGGTCTGCCTGATCGTGTCTGAGGAGAAGGAAAACGGCTGGCTGGATGAGGCCTGGCTGGAGAACTTCAGAGTCTACGATTTCACCCGTATGGCGGGCCGTTACACCCATATCTATACCTGCAGTACGGAAATGGCAAAGCGGATTCTGGAGCCTCTGGGCGTCTTTCAGGAGGGGCCTGCGGTCTACCTCTTTAAGGCTTCTCAGAATCTTGCTGAGCATGATATCTTAAATCATGTAACGGTTTATACGCCTCAGGATGTGGCGGACTGCAGCTTCGGCAGACATCAGGTGAAGCATGATACCCGCAGATTCAATATCGTCAGGGGCGGTCAGGCCTTCTATCATAAGATGCTGCAGCAGGTGAGAGAAGAAATGCTTCGGGACAGACCTTTGAGGGAGAAGCCATGATCCAGGATATTTATCCGCATAAGTATGACAATACATTTACCTTCAGTCATGAGGCAGGAGAGGAGGCGCCGGTACTTCTTTATACGGCGGAGGGCCTTTTATGCCTTGAGACTGATCCTAAGGAAATCATTTTGCCCAGGGCTAAGGAACTGCCGGAGGATCTTCGGCAGGAGCTGCATTTCTTTTTCAGGATAGACGATGAGGCCTACTACGGTCTTTTCAGGCTTCTGGATCAGGCACTGCCGGGGATGAAGGCCCGGAAAATGTTCAGCCTGAGAGAGGCCATACCCAAGTTCAGAGCCTTTGCCGGGGTCACCGGCTGGCAGCTGACCTGCTGGTACAGGGACACCTCTTTTTGCGGCAGATGCGGTCATCCCATGCTGGAGGACCATATAGAGCGGAAACGGACCTGCCCCCATTGCGGTTATGAGATCTATCCTAAGATCTCCCCTGCGGTGATCATTGCCGTCACACACGGAAGCCGGCTGCTTCTTTCAAAGTACGCCGGCAGGGAATACACCAGGTATGCGTTGCTGGCCGGATTTTCCGAACTGGGTGAGACCATCGAGGAGACGGTCCACCGTGAAGTGATGGAAGAGGTGGGGCTGAAGGTGAAGAACCTGCGCTTTTACAAGAGTCAGCCCTGGTCCTTTTCAGACACCCTGCTGATGGGCTTTTACTGTGATCTGGACGGGGATCTGGAGGATATCACCCTGGATGAGCAGGAGCTGTCCATGGCCGGCTGGTTTGAGCGGGAAGAGCTTGATATCCGGGAGGATGACTGCAGTCTGACCAATGAGATGATCATTCACTTTATGAAGGGAAATATGTAAAATAAAAGTCTCGGAAGTTTTATTCCGAGACTTATTTTTTGTCTTTCGTGGATCTGTGGGCAATGGCTGAGATATTGCCGGTTTTGTCTTTCTTTTTGGCCGCAGCCTTCTTCTTAGGATCCTTCTCCCGCTCAGCTGCTCTTTTAGCCCGGATCTTTTCGATGATATCCCTGACCACCAGGTACATGATAAAGATAAAGCTGCCGATGGCCATAAGAAACTGCGTGTGGCCCTGAAGCCTTGCAAAATAGACCATCAGAGAACCGAAGACCAGAACCAGAACGAAAACGATAATACTTGTAATCATAGACCTTAATACCTTTGTGAACAAGTAACGGGCGGCTGTTTAAAGCCGCCCGCTTTTTGTATTAATTGCACTTATAAGTCCTCAGGACTGATTAAGCAACGAAACCTACAGCAACAGATACGAGGTAAACGATGATGACAGTTACACTGAAGATAACCATCGGAAGAGCATTTGTACGAATGATCTTACCCTCGTTACCATTGGTACCGGTTGTAGCACAAGCAGAGACAACGTTGTTAACGCAGACCATATTACCAATAGCACCACCATTGTTCTGCAGAGCAACGATCAGAACTGTGCTCATGCCGACATAGCTGGCTGTCTCATACTGAAGAGATGAGAACAGGGTATTGGAGACGGTATTGGAACCGGACATGAATGCGCCCAGGACACCGATGAACGGTGCGATGATGAAGTATGCACCCTGGAAGATGGAAGCAAGTGCTTTAGCCATTTCCTGAAGCATGGAACCAAGGCCGAGAGCCTCGTTGGCTGTGTTACGGAAGATAGCAACCAGTGCGCAGCCGAAAAGCAGAGCGATAGCAGCACCCTTAAGCATCTGGAAGGATGTTCCCCAGGCCTTGGAGACAGCGTCGCCGCTCATGTGATGAAGCGCGATGGTGATCAGACCAACGATAATGAAGACAACCAGGTGCTGCTGATCCGTG
>CADAIF010000206.1 GCA_902787905.1 uncultured Lachnospiraceae bacterium | reverse complement strand
GATAAGATCGTGACCGAGGGCAAGGAGCTGGGTGTCTACCTTTACATGATGACCGGCGGCGAGCCTCTGGTCCGCAAGAAGGATATCCTGCGTCTGGCTGAGAAGCACAATGATGTGGAATTTGCCTTGTATACCAATTCCTCTCTGATCGATGAGGAGCTTTGCAAGGAAGTTGTCCGCCTGGGCAATATCACCTTCTTCCTGTCCATCGAGGGCACACCGGAGACCAATGACGCCAGACGCGGCGAGGGTCATTACGCCGGCGTTATGAAGGCCATGGACCTTCTGAAGAAATACGGTATCGTCTTCGGTACCTCCATCTGCTACACCAGGCAGAATGTTGAGGCCGTTACCAGCGACGAATTCCTGAACATGATCGCTTCCAAGGGCGCCAGGTTCGGTTTCTACTTCCATTACATGCCGGTCGGCAACAATGCCGTGCCGGAGCTGATGCCGACACTGGAGCAGAGAGAGTACATGATCAGGAGGATCCGTTACATCCGTTCCAACGAGTGCGACATCCAGTTCTATCCGATGGATTTCCAGAATGACGGCGAGTATGTCGGCGGCTGTATCGCCGGCGGACGCAACTACTTCCACATCAACTCCAATGGTGATGCGGAGCCCTGTGTCTTCATTCATTACTCCAATGCCAACATTCACGACAAGTCGATCCTTGAGATCCTGCAGAGCCCGCTGTTCATGGCTTATCACAAGGGCCAGCCGTTCAACAATAACCATCTGCGTCCCTGCCCCATGCTGGAGAATCCCGAGATCCTTCAGAAGATGGTGCATGAGACCGGCGCTCACAGCACAGACCTTGAGTCTCCGGAGTCTGTGGAGCATCTTTGCGGCAAGTGCGAGAATTACGCGAAGGAATGGGGAAAGGATGCGGATGAGATCTGGAAGAGCATGCCGCATCGCGAACTGAGCTACATCAATTACAGAGACAGCAAGTGATCTTAAGGTCACCCGGATCTGTAAAAAGGAAATATGACAGAAAAAGCAAGGCTGAAATAAAGCTTTGCTTTTTTTGTCATATTATGATATGCTCATGTGAACGGGGATAAAACTGTAAGAAAGGGGGGTGATTATGGAAAAGAAAAAGAAAATGACCAAGGTCCTGATCGGCGAAAGCCTGAAGGGGCTGATGCTTCGCTATCCCTTTGAGAAGATCACCATCAAAATGATCACGGCCGAGGCCGGTGTGATCCGCCCCACCTTCTATAATTATTTCTATGATAAGTATGAGGTCCTGGAGTGGATCTTCAGCGAGGACATCATTGAGAGCGTCATGGAATTGTTTGATCAGGAAATGTACTCGGAGGGGCTTAAGCTGCTGTTTGTCCGGATGAAGCGGGACGCGCAGTTTTACACCCGGGCCTTTGAGATCACCGGCCAGAATTCCTTTGAGAACATCCTGAACGATTATCTTTTCCGTATGTTTATGGTGGAGCTGGACAAGGCTTATGTGCCGCCGGCTTTGAATAATCCCCTCATGACCAAGGAGCTGGTCGCCCGCTATTATTCGATCTCCACGGTGCAAATGCTGAAGACCTGGGTCCAGGGGGACCTGCAGAATTACAGTGCGGATGATATGGTGGAGGCCTTTGAGTATCTGTTAAAGCATGGCCTCACGGATTATCTTGAACTTTATAAAAAATGATCCTGTCCTTATCCTGTTAAAAAGGTAAAGGCAGGATCATTTTTTAATTCCGTCGGTGGATGGTGTAATTATAGCGGGACAGGAGAGCTGCTGCCTTGTCCACGGCTGCGGCCTGATAGAATTCGATGCGCAGCACGCCTTCCTGAAATTCACGGTTATGAATGATGCCGATGTTTTTGATGCTGATGCCGCTGGCGGCCAGAATGGCGGCGATGGCGGCAATGGCGCCGGATTCATCGATAATGTCCAGATAGATCTCATGCACCGGCCGGATACTGCCGGTATCCCGGGTGGGCATATCGTCCCGGTAGTCCTTGGCTTCACTGAAAAAGCTGTGCAGGTAGTCTGTGTCACCGCTGCCGATGGCCCGGGCGACAGTCTTTAAGTCCTCCCGGTAACGGTCGATAGCCTCCAGCAACTGGGCCTTATTTTCCACACTGATGGATTCCCACATTTCCGGTGAGGAGGAGGCGATACGGGTGATATCCCTGAAGCCGCCGGCCGCGATCTGCCGCATCAGGCCTTCGGCATTGTCGCCTGTCCGGACAAAATTGACCAGGGTGTAGGCGATGATATGGGGCAGATGACTGATGGCCGCGGCAGCATGGTCATGAGACAGGTAGTCGGTGATCATGGGCAGGGCGCCGATATCACTGATCAGGCCTGAAAGCAGGTCCACCTTTTCCTGCGAGATGCCCGGGGCGGGAGTCAACATATAATAAGCGTTTTCCAGAAGCCTGTCCGACGCGTTTTCATAGCCGCTTTTTTCGGAGCCGGCCATAGGG
>CADAIF010000205.1 GCA_902787905.1 uncultured Lachnospiraceae bacterium | reverse complement strand
GCAAAAAGCATGCCGGACCGATTTCCTACAGGAGGTCTCCATGACTGAGTCAGAAAAGTCCATACTCTTTTCCTGCCGGGAAATCGCCGTTCTGGACCCGGACCGCGGCACCACACTCGTACAGCACGAGCCCACCCGCAGGATCTATGTCAAAAAAGAACCCCCTGCCCGGAGCGCAGGCGTCTACCGCTGGCTCCAGCACCATTACATCGAAGGGGTTCCTGAAGTGGTGGAGGTGGTTAGCGTTCCGGTCGCCGCGATACCCGGAGAAGCTGTAAAGACCAGAGAATCCGGGCAGCCCGTAAACAGCATAAGCGTATCCCGTCTGACTGAATCTCCGTTTTCTTCTATCGAATACGCCCTCGAGGAATATGTCAGCGGCCAGACTCTGCGCGAAATCCTGAGCAACGGTAATCTCTTTCCCGTTGAGGAAGCTGTCGACATCATGGAACAGCTGTGCCGGACTCTGCAGGCCCTCGGAAACGCCAGGCCTCCGATCACGGGCTGTGACCTGGATCCTGCCAACATTATCCTCACTTCAGATGGCCTTGTCCGCATCCGCGACCTGCGCAGCGCCGGTCAGACATTCGGTCAGACATTCTCTGACATGTCTGACAATCCACTCCCACCGGTCAGTAAAACCGGCCGGGCCAGACGCTCCAAAGTGGGAAACACTGACTTCTCCAACGGGCACGTGAAGTCTTTGCAGACCGACCTACGTGGTCTCGGCGGTCTTTTTTGCCAGCTGATCACCGGACACCTGCCCGGGAACGAACTGCCCGGCGGAAAACCCGGCCAGATCATCCGCAGATGCATGGAAAGCCATCCATCAAAACAATATACCGACCTGCAAGGCCTTCTGCGGGACCTCGATGCCTGCCGGCCCCACCCGACCGTCGACCACAGCATCACCTCCGACAGCGATGCAGCTGACGCGGCTCCCCGGAAACATCCCTACCTGCTGCCCGGCTTCCGCAGCGGCAACCCGCTCCACGTCCTGGCTGCTCTCTTCGCCTACATCCTTCTCATCTGGCTGAGCCTGACCTTTACCCTGGACAAGTTCCCGCCCGGCTGGCAGATGTGGGTCGAGCGCCTGGTCTTCTTTCTCTGCGGGTCTGTCATTCTCCTCTTTACAGGCAACTACATGGATGTCTGGCGCCATCTGCGGATCACGAAGATCCGGACCACCCTGCTCCGGCTCCTGGTCGTGCTCATCATCGATGCAGCCCTCTTCATGCTCTCCATTCTGGCCATCATCTTCACCGGCCTCGCCCTGGGCGTCTACCACTCCAGCCTGTTCTGACCCGCAGGCAGGTTCCCGAGCGCCTTCAGGCAGGCGGCCTCACACCGGACGTCTGCCTCCTCCACCCTGGTCTGCGCTGCCCGCCCGGCAAAACCTCGCGCGGTTTTATGCTGTGAGGACGCGCTGATATACTTGCATCCCGATCTTTACCGGTTGACAGCCTCCGACTGCAGTTTTATTATGTATATACGGTATTTTCGTCCTATCGTTTGTACTGCAGAAAGGAGGATAACAACCAATGACCAGAACTGAAGATAAAGACTTCCGCCGCGTCACAGACAATGAAACCGCCGGACAGAGCGAGCCCTCCACATACAAATATTCCTATGAGGAGCCTCCCATTTCCATGCTGCATGAAAATGCCCCCTACTACGGGATGCAGGAGGACGACACGATCCATACACTGGAGGACTACTACGCCCTGCCGGATGCAAAACGCGTTGAGCTGATCGACGGACGCTTTTTCGAAATGACAGCGCCCCGTGCAATACACCAGGCTGTCCAGATGAAACTTGCCAATCGTTTTGAAAACTACCGCCGGACAAAAAAGGGCGGAAAAGACTGCCAGGTTTTCCCGGCTCCCTTCGATGTCCAGCTGGACAGAGACCAGTACACCATGCTGGAGCCCGACATCAGCATCATCTGCGACAGAGACAAGATTCAGGGTTTCGGATGCTATGGCGCTCCGGACATGATCGTGGAGATCCTGTCCATCTCCACCCGGTCCAAAGATATGTATACCAAACTCAGCAAATACAAGAATGCCGGCGTCCGGGAATACTGGATGGTGGATCCCCTCAAAAAAAAGGTTATCGTCTATCATTTTGAAAACGGAGACGAGATTGCACTGTACGGCTTCGACGCAAAGATACCGGTCGGCATCTCCGGCGGAGAGCTGGTTATCGATTTTGCGGAAATCTATGACGAGATCCGTTACCTGTACGATTGATTATGCGGTAATTTATGGCGGGATCAGCTGCCTGTACGATTGACTCTACGGAGATCTATGGCGAAATCAACTGCCTGAGCCAGGCAGAACAATCAATGCCTAAAAGTCAATAAGCATAATACAATGCGTGAATGACCCACCGCCTACGCCTACGCTTAGAGGCGGGGGCTTCGCGCCGCTTACGCGGACACTGGGCAGACACTTGCCCGCTGTCCCGTTTGACCGGGATTACTTTTGCTGTGGTCCTGC
>CADAIF010000204.1 GCA_902787905.1 uncultured Lachnospiraceae bacterium | reverse complement strand
CGCAGGAGGCCAGAAGAGAAGGTATCGCCAGGTAAAAAGGCAAAAAAATAACGGTCATCACCGGAGAAACGTTTTAGCAGGCGTTCTCCATGCGGTGACCGTTCTTTTTTACAGTTTTATGCCGGGGGCGTGTTCGTGAACCTTGTTTTTGATGTGGGTCTTGATCTGACAGGTCTTTTCTCTGCAGTTCGCGCAGCGCAGGTTCAGGTTGGAGCCCTCCCAGAAACGCTCCGGATGCTGGGCATAAATGATCTCCCAGTGGATCAGGACGACGACTGAGGTGAAAAAGAGGCTCCAGCTGTAGAAGTTTTTGATGAAAAGCATGGGGGTAAACATCATAAAGTGGCCCCAGTCATAGATCCGGCAGTTGATACAGCACTTGTTTTTCATGATGCCCGTCTGGAAGGGGCAGAAAAACAGAATGCAGATGTAATCGCTCAGGAAATAGAAGACGGACAGCATGAGCAGGTCGCCCTCTTCAATGACCTCGGTCAGGTAAAGGATGCCGAAGACGGCATTGAAGCAGAGCCAGACTAAAAGCACTGTCCAGGCCCGGATATTCTGCTTCTGGGTAAATCTGAGCAGCTCCAGCTCATCGTAATCCTCCGCCGGCACATAGACATCCTCTCTGGCCTTGCGCCAGGCCATGGTCAGCCGGTTGTTGGGGATGACATGGGAGATCATGATCAGCATGAAAAGGACCCAGATCACATGGATGATGGTGAAGCGGCGCCAGGTAAATTCATTGACGATGAAGGTCACCCAGTCCCTGTGGGTCAGATACAGGCCGAGAACGACAAGAAAGACGGTCAGCCTGCACAAGAAGATGAAAAGTGAAAACTTCAGGGCCCTGGTTTTCTGGATCTGCCGGGTGATCTTCTGAGTAAGATTCTTTTTCAGCTCACTGATCTGTTCATTATCCAGGATGTCATGCTTCATCAGAATCCCCTCCTTTGATGATTTTATCTGAACCTCATTATAGCATTTCCCGAAAACAACTTTCAACACATAAGTGTGGCAAACCTGACTTACAGATGGTATGATAAGAGCAAAGTTTTCTGTCAATGGAAAATCAAAAATAATACAGGAAGGCGGGACATCAGGATGAAAAATCATATCGCGGACCGTATGGGTCTGATGCATACAGAGAGCGCCTTTGCCATCATGGCGGAGGCCAACAGGCTGGCGGCCCAGGGCCGCAGCGTTATTCACTGCGAGATCGGCCAGCCGGATTTCAGAACGCCGGCCCATATTGTGGAGGCAGGCGTGGCGGCGCTCAGAGACGGCTACACCGGCTATACGCCCACGGCGGGCTATCCGGAACTGAGGGAGGCCATCGCCGAGGACGCTTCCCGCAGGAAGCGGATCAAAGCCAGTGCGGATGAGGTCGTGGTCGTGCCCGGCGGCAAACCCATCATGTTTTTTACCATGCTGATGCTGATCAACCCGGGAGATGAGGTCATCTACCCCAATCCGGGCTTCCCCATCTATGAGTCCTGCATCAAGTTCACAGGCGGCAGACCGGTGCCCATGCCTCTGCTTGATACCAATGATTTCCGGGTAGATCTGGATCTCTTTAAAAAGAGCATCACGGACAAAACAAAACTGGTCATCCTGAACAATCCGTCAAATCCGACCGGCGCCCTCTTTGAGGATTCGGACATCGAGGCCATGGCGGAGATCTTAAAGGACCGGCCGGACATCTACATTCTGGCGGATGAGATCTATGACCAGCTGGTCTTTGAGGGCCGGGTCACCTCCATCGCCTCTATGCCGGGCTTTAAGGACCGGACCATTATCCTGGACGGCTTTTCCAAAACCTATGCCATGACAGGCTGGCGTCTGGGCTACGGCATCATGAATACAGAGCTGGCGGACCAGGTGACGCTGCTGATGGCCAACTCCAATTCCTGCGCGGCCGCCTTTACCCAGAGGGCAGCCCTGACCGCCCTGAAGGGGCCCCAGGACTCCGTGACGGAAATGCGTGAAGCCTTCAGGGAACGCGGTCAATATGTGGTCAATGCCCTGAATCAGATCGACGGCATCAGCTGCCGGATGGCCAGAGGCGCCTTTTATGCCTTCCCCAATATTGAGTCCTTCGGCATGGACAGCAAGTCCTTCTGCCAGCGTCTCCTCCAGGAGGAAGGCGTGGCTGCGGCCTGGGGCACTTCCTTCGGCAGCTACGGCGAGGGGCATTTCAGGATCTCCTTTGCCAATTCCCTGGACAACCTGAAGATCGCGGTGGAACGGATTGCCCGTTTTGCCGAAAGACTTCAGAAAGAACGTTAGATCATACAGAAAAGAGGTAACAGACCATGTATCCTTATCAGAATATCATCCGGCCGCTGGCTGTGGGAGACATCAATCTTTCGGGCCGGGTGGTCATGCCGCCCATCGCCACCTATCTGGCCGAGGAGGACGGCAGGATTAATCAGAAGGTTCTGGATTATTATTCGGCCCGGGCCAAAAACAGTCACATCGCTCTGCTCTATACAGAGCACATGTATATAGAG
>CADAIF010000203.1 GCA_902787905.1 uncultured Lachnospiraceae bacterium | reverse complement strand
GATCACATCAAAAGAATCCAGAATACCATCATCGATCAGCGCCTTCTCTGCCTTACAATCCACGTCCGAACGCATATCCTCAAGAATTTCCATTAATTCATCCATTTTCTTTACTCCCTTCTTCTGCGTTGATTTACTTAAAAAGTTTTGTCAGTGCCTGCATATCCTTTTTACCATTCGGAAGATGCGGCATTTCACTCAGCTGTTTCATTTTTCTGGGGACCATAAAGGCCGGCATATTTTCACGGAAATAAACCGCGATATCCCTGGAAGAGGCTTCACCTGTATAGAAAAGATAAAGCAGCTGTTTTTCCTTATGATAGAGGGCACAGCAGTCTTCCACGCCCGCGATCTTCATGGCGGTGCCTTCAATTTCCTCAAGCTCTATCCTGTGACCCATATGCTTGATCTGCCTGTCCTTACGGCCGCAGAACATAAGCAGGCCATCCTCTCCGATACGGCCCAGGTCGCCGGTCTTATAGATCAGCTCACGGTAATTGCTATTTAAAGGATTCTGAATGAAGGACAGGTCTGTCTTTTCAGCATTCCCGTAATAACCCAGGGCCAGACAGGGACCTGTCACACAGATCTCACCGATCTCCCCCTCAGGAACCGCCTGTCCGTCCTCAGACAAAAGCAGTATCCCGTAGTGTTTATAGGGCCTGCCGATGGGCAGTACCGTATCCTCAGTCACCTCTCCACTCACCTCGTAGTAAGTGCAGGAAGCCGTGGATTCCGTGGGTCCGTACTGATTGATCAGACGGATATCCGGCAGATGCTGCTGCCAGACCCTCAGGTACTTTGATGAGATCACAGAACCTGAGAAAAGGAGCCGCTTCAGGTAGAGGGGCTTTACGGTATCAAAGGCATTCAGCCTGGCCGGCAGCTCAACACCTGCAGTACTCCAGCATAAGGTGGTCACATGATGTGCGTTCAGTGCCTCAAAAAGCTTCTCCGGCATCGCGAAGATGGTCTTGGGGATAATATAGGTCCTGGCGCCTGTCAAAAGCGGCAGATAAATATCCCTGACCGCGGCGATGTAATCCAGAGGGGACTGGTTTCCCAGGATATCCTCCTGATCCAGCGCCAAAACCTCAGAAACTGCGTCTATATAACACATCAGTGAATAATGCGATGTGATGACACCCTTGGGCCTGCCGGTGGAACCGGAGGTAAAAATCACGTAAAGCGGCGAATATTCGGTAAGACCGAAACGGGCTCTTTCAAGCAGCGCCGGATCGGCATTTTCTGATATGATTTCCTCAAGGTTGACGATTTTCCCGGAAAACTCCAGGCTTTCCGCTTTTTCTCTGTGTTCATTATCAGTGATCATAAGATGCGCCTGTATAACAGAAAGAATCTGATTCAGACGGGCCGCCGGCATGGATGCGTCCATGGGCACATAAAAGCAACCTGCGCTCACAACGCCGAGATAAGCCGCCGGCGTCAGTACATGCCTGCCGGTCATGACGACCACAGGAGAAGCCGGTGCCTGACAGCCGGCAATAAAGGTACCGATACTGTCCGTGGTTCTTTTCAGCTGACCAAAGGTCATTGTCTGATCATCATCCTCATAAACAACCCTGTCGGGAAAAGAAGCGGATGATTTTTCCAGCCAGGATAAAACAGAAATCTGCATGATCTGAAACTCCTTGTATACAATCTCTTCTGCCTATTATATTGAATTCAAAGCTTAAAGTCAATCTTGACCGATATTTATGGACAAAATGTAAGCAATCTGTAAGAAATAAAGCCGCTGCATAAGGGGGCAGCGGCTTCCTCTTTTAACTGACACGCGTGATGCGTTCCCGGGCATTTTCATAACTGGTGATCAGGGGTACATACTCTTTGATCATCGTTGATGTATCCAGGCCAAACCACTTTTCCTTGGAACCTGCAACCGACCGGATCGCATATTTAATGTGCAGGATTCTTTCATCCATTGACGTCAGCTCCGTCTTTGTGGAAACGGATTTATGGATCATACAGAACCTGAAAGCCCCCACCGTGGACCTGCCGTAAATGGAATATTTCTTTTCCTGCGGCGGCAGCTCGCCGGTGGCCTGCAGATCCTGAACGATCTGACGCAGATAGACATTGACCCTGGGACTGCACTTAAAGCCCAGGTAAAGCTTGACACGGTAGATAAAATTCGTGCCGTAGGTTTCCACCTTGTAATACATGGTATCCGGCTCATTGTCAAAGATGGAATAGAGGATATCCCTGTCAATATCGGAAAAATCCTTACTGCTGTCCAGATAGACCAGGTTATGTGTCAGCAGCGGCACCTCTTCATCATCATGAAGGGCTGTCAGATTATCCACGAAATCGTGGAGATCCAGATGAGTGCTGTATTTATGCTCCAGATAGGTGCCCCTGTGCCAGATCAGCATTAATAAAAGCAGGAGGGCTGTCAGGATCACGGTCACATAACCGCCATGCATAAATTTGCCCAGACTGGAGATGAAGAACACTGCTTCGATCATACCGAAAGCTATCAGGACGATCCAGGAAAGGACACGCTGATGCCGAAGCTTAGCCAGATAGACGGTCAGAAGCAGAGTCGTCATCAGCATGGTTACGGTGATCGCCAGACCATAGGCCGACTCCATCCTTGCGCCGGACCTGAAATACAGGACGACAGCACTGCAGCCGATCCATAAGATACTGTTGACGGTCCCGATATAAAGCTGTCCCTTGGTGTCCGCCGGATAACGGATCTCCAGATGGGGAAGCAGATCAAGCAGGATGGCTTCGGATACCAGGGTATAAGAACCGGTGATCAATGCCTGAGAGGCAATGATGGCTGCCATGGCACCCAGAATGACCGCAAAGGGACGCAGCATTTCAGGCAGCATGAGGAAGAAAGGATTCAGATCCTCGATACCGAAAAGACTGCTGTTGGTCTGGTTTTCAATGATCCAGGCCCCCTGCCCCAGATAATTGAGGATCAGACAGATTTTTACCAGCGGCCAGCTGAAGTAGACATTTTCGCGGCCCACATGACCCATATCGGAATACAGGGCCTCGGCACCGGTGGTCGCCAGGAAGACACTTCCCAGGATCATGAAACCGGCCTTATTATAGGGACTCACCAGAAGCATAACCGCATAGACCGGATTAAAAGCCTTTAAAACTGCCGGCACTGCGCCGATATGCAGAAGGCCCGTGACTCCCAGAAACAGGAACCAGGCCAGCATGACCGGACCGAAAGCCTTTCCGATCCTGCTGGTACCTGCCTTCTGCAGGAAAAAGAGACAGGAAATGATCGCCAGCGTGATAATGACCACGATCCCCTGTCCGGGGCCCAGAAAGCGGTCCATACTCTCCATGCTGCGCAGACCCTCGATGGCTGTGGTCACCGTAACGGCAGGCGTCAGAACGCCGTCTGCAAGCAGGGCCGCGCCGCCAAGCATTGCCGGAAAGATCAGCCATTTCCCAAAGCCCTTCACCAGAGAGTAAAGAGAAAAGATGCCGCCCTCACCGTGATTGTCCGCTTTCATGGCAATCAGTACATATTTGACCGTCGTTAAAAGGGTAATGGTCCAGATGACCAGAGACAAGGCGCCGATGATAAAAGCCTCATCCGTCTCACCTATGCCGCCGTTCCCTTCAAGGATCGACTTCATAACGTACATAGGCGATGTGCCGATATCACCGTATACGATGCCTATGGTGACCAGAAACATACTGAATTGAAATTTTTTCTTTTTATCCATGTCACATACCCTATATTATTTCAATGAGTCGTTCATCATATTGTACATCATATCGGGTGATGAATCAACATTATGAAGACTGTTTTTGGCAGATCAAATTGTTTTTATGACAAATAAAAGGAAACCTCTGCCGCAGACAGCATTCAGCCAAAAAAAAGCCCGGAAAAGAAACCTTTTCCGGACCCGTAAAGCAGATAAGGGGAATCGAACCCCCCTCTCCAGCTTGGGAAGCTGGCGTTCTACCGATGAACCATATCTGCATCAGCACAGCTATAGTTTAACCTAATTGCATAAAAATAGCAAACACTTTTTTTAAAAGCCTGAGATCTCGATCATATAACCAAAATGCAGTTCCTTTCCTGTCAGCAGTACCGGCGCGGACTGCCAGCCGTCGGCAATTCTGAAAAGAAAGGTCTTTTTTTCACGGTTTTTCTCAAAGCCGTAGCAGATCACATGATGATTGCCGTATTTGGGATGATGCCGAAGCTCCAGATAAACGATACTGCCCCGCTTCAGAGCCTGCCTCAGCCGTTTTGAGGTCAGAAAATGCCTGCGCCCGACCCGGATCCTGTCCATACCGAACATGTGAAGACACCGTCGGATATAGGCAGGCGTCACCATATCCAGCGTTCCCCCGTAAATGCCTAAAACACTGGCATTGATATACATAAGATGCTTCCGGCCCAGGGCCGCCACCTTCATAAAACGCTTCGCTGCCACAGGATGCGGGCCAGTGTTCACAGATGCCTTTTCCGGAGACAGGGTCTCTATGAGGTTGGTAATGGCTGTAGGACCGCAATGCCGCTGAAAGCCTTTTTTTTGCAGCTCGGCAAATTCTTTTTTAAACTCCCCCTTTTTGCCGCGAGCAATCGGCGCCAACAACATTAATTTGCTACCGACAGGAAATTCGAGAATTTTATCAACCATTTGCGTGGATGACTGCGCTTCAATCGGTAAACCGGTGGCCGGCGAATAAGGTGTGCCGGCACGCGCCCACAAAAGGCGCATA
>CADAIF010000202.1 GCA_902787905.1 uncultured Lachnospiraceae bacterium | reverse complement strand
GTCACATGGGCCGGCTTCTGTGCCAGAACTCTGCCGCTGATATCCTGCGTGTCCGTCTCCAGACCGAAACGGATGCCGGCCTCATAGGTCTTGTCCCGGTCCGTCAGCATATCTGTCAGCCGGGTCCCCTTTCCCAGACATACCGGCAGAACGCCGGTGGCGTCAGGGTCCAGTGTGCCTGTGTGTCCGATCTTTTTCTGGCGCAGGATCCCGCGAAGCTTTGCCACCACATCGTGGGAGGTAAAGCCCTTTTCTTTATGAATGATGATCAGTCCGTTGTACATGCGTCCAGCTGCTCCTTTACCATGGCCTCGACCCGGCCGAAGACTTCAGGCATATCCGCCTTTACGGAGAAGCCTGCCGCCCGGATATGACCGCCGCCGCCGAAGACCTCACAGATCCTGCTGACATCCACCTGCCGGTTGGACCGCATGCTGAACTTGAAGGTACCCGTTTCATCCTCAGAGATAAGGACGGCCGTCTCGACCCCCTCCGTCATACGAAGCTGGTCGATCACACCTTCCAGATCCTCATGGGAAGCGCCGAACAGACGCATGGTCTCCCAGCGGACGATACAGGAAAACATCCTGCCGTCAAGGGACAGGAAGCTGTCCTGCAGACATCTGCCCAGAAGCTTGCGCTGCATATAGGTCTTCTGGTAGAAAACGCCGTCGATGAGCTGCTGACCGGGAACCCCCTTCTCCAGCAGCTGACCCGCGATCTCCATGGTTCTGCGGCTGGTACTGCTGTACTTGAAAACGCCGCTGTCGCAGATAATGCCCGTGTAAAGGGCGATGGCGCAGTTTAATGAAACCCTGTCCATATCCAGCAGCCCGGCCAGGACCTCACAGGCCGAGCTGGCCTGCGGGCATACCAGGTTTTCATCGGCATAGCCCTGGTTGCTGATATGGTGGTCGATGCAGATCGTATGGTCCGCCGCGTCAAAATATCTGGCGGCGCCGACCAGACGCGCCTTGTCGCTGGCGTCCAGGGCGATGAACAGATCACAGGCCTGATCATCGTCAAAGTTCGTGATGATGTTTTCTGTCCCCGGGATCAGCCTGTAGCTGGCCGGAACGGATTCCAGCCGGACCTGGGCATGGACATCCGGGTAATTATCCCGGATATAATGCCATAAAGCCATGCAGGAACCCACACAGTCCCCGTCGGGACGGGTATGGCCCGAAATGATCACAGCCTTTGCTTTTTCAAGTGCGGAAAGCAGATTAAGCATCTTTCCCTCCGTTCATGATATCATCGATCTTTTTGGCCATGTTGACACCGTACTCGATGGACTGGTCCAGCACGAATTTCAGCTCCGGAGTCACCCGGAGATTGACGGTGCGGGCCAGCTCGCGGCGGATAAAGCCCACCGCGCTTTTAAGGCCTTCCAGAGTGGCGGCCTGGGCCTCCTCGTCGCCGAGGACGCTGATGTAGACCTTGCACTCCTTCAGGTCGGGTGTCACCTCGGCCCTGACGACCGAGGTCATGACACTGATCCTGGGATCCTTGATATCCCTTGAGATGATACGGCTCAGTTCCTTCTGGACCTCGCCGTTGATCCTTGTATTCTTAATGCTGTTTTTTCTCATGGTTTCCCTCCTATCTCGGGACCTCCTCCATGACATAGGCTTCGATCTGGTCGCCTTCCTTGATGTCGTTATACTTCTCGAAGGACATACCGCACTCATAACCGGAGTTGACCTCCTTGACATCATCCTTGAAACGCTTCAGGGAAGCCAGCTCGCCGTCATGAATGACAACGTTGTCACGCAGCAGACGCACCTTGCAGCCCCTGATGATCTTGCCGTCCTGGACATAACCGCCGATGATGGTGCCCACGCCGGAGACCTTGTAGGTCTGACGTACCTCGGCATGACCGATGATCTTCTCCTGGAAGGTCGGCTCGAGCATACCCTTCATGGCAGCCTCGATATCCTCGATCGCATTGTAGATGACTCTGTAAAGACGCATGTCGACATTCTCCTGCTCCGCGGTCTGCTTGGCCTGATTGTCCGGGCGGACATTGAAGCCGATAATGATCGCGTTGGAAGCGGATGCCAGCATGACATCGGATTCGTTGATGGCACCGACGGCGCCATGGATGACCTTGACGGCCACCTCTTCGTTGGACAGCTTGGAAAGACTCTGCTTGACGGCCTCCACAGAACCCTGGACATCGGCTTTGACGATGATATTGAGGTCCTTGATCTGGCCCTCCTGGATCTGCTCGAACAGGCTGTCCAGAGACAGCCTGGACTTGGTCTCCGCCAGCATTTTCTCTCTGTTGGTGGCAATGAAGGTTTCGGCCATGCTTCTGGCCTCCTTCTCTGTCTCAGTGGCGATGAAGACTTCACCGGCCTGGGGCACATCATTCAGACCCAGGATCTCAACCGGTGTGGAAGGACCAGCCTTCTTGACGCGCTTGCCCTTATCGTCGATCATGGCCCTGATCTTACCGTAGGCTGTACCGACAGTCACGTTGTCGCCCACATGCAGGGTACCCTTCTGGATCAGCAAAGAAGCCACCGGG
>CADAIF010000201.1 GCA_902787905.1 uncultured Lachnospiraceae bacterium | reverse complement strand
GACCTGCGCCACCTCCAGGGCGGCTTCGGAAAGATCCGAGCCCATATAGCTGCCTTCTGGCCCCAGCGCGGCCAGGCTTAAGATGATGCAGCCCGACCCGGTGCAAAGGTCCAGAACGCGGTCGCCGGCCTGAAGGTGGTCCAGCGCCGTTTCCACCAGTACCTCCGTATCCTGCCTGGGGATCAGGACAGCAGGCGTCACATAAAAGGTCAGGCCCATAAAGGAAGCCTCGCCCAGCAGATACTGCACGGGTTCGCCGCCGCACCGCCTTTGCGCGAGGTCATAAAGGGCCTGCCTGCGCCCGTCCTCAGGGACAGGGTCGCCTTCAGCCATCAGGTACTGCACCCGGTCCATACCGTAAACATATGAAAAAAGATACCAGGCATCCACCGGCGCGTCAGCGATCCCTGCCGCTGCCAGCTGCCGGGTCAGACCCCTTAAAAGACTGCCATAGTCTTCCGGCTTCATCTGACACATGTCCCTTCACAGCCGGCTTCTTTCCCTTCTTCCTGGAAAGAACGCCAGTCATAGATGGCTTCGATCGAATGGATCGCCACCTCCAGCATTTCCAGATCCGGTTCCCTCGTGGTCAGATGCTGCAGCATAAGACCCGGACCACTCACAATATTCACCAGGGCGGACGTACTCCTGCCGGCCCACTGAATGATCTCAAAGGAAATGCCTGCGATCACGGGCACCAGAAGCACTCTTGAAAGCAGCCTCAGCGCCATGGAATCCGTCCGGATAAACATGAAGCAGATGATACTGATGACCATGACGATCAGCAGAAAGCTGGTGCCGCACCGCTTGTGCAGACGAGAGCAGCCCGCCGCGTTTTCCGGCGTCAGCTCCATTCCCGCCTCGATGCAGTTGATAGTCTTGTGCTCAGCCCCGTGATACATGAATACCCGCTGGATATCCTTCATTTGCGAGATCAGGATCATGTAAGCCAGAAAGATCATGATCCTGAACAGACCCTCCAGCGCCGACAAAAGCAGCGCGCTCTTAATAAACCTACCGAACAGGGTCGACAAAAGAAAGGGGGTCAGCATAAAAAGGGCTACGGCCACCACAACGGAAAAGGCCACGGTCAGGCCCATAAAAAGCTTGTCCGCCTTCTCATTCTTTTCCGCCGGAGTCTTGCCGTTCTCCTCCTCATCCTCGTAAAAGGAAGCGGAATAAGTCAAAGTAGACATGCCGATGACCAGAGAGTCGATAAAGGAAACGGCCCCGCGGACAATGGGAATTTTCGCGGTGCCCAGCCTGGCATTCAGCGTCGGCCGGTGTTCCTTTTTCACTTCGATCTCATGATCCGGCTTACGTACAGCGACGGCAACATCGTCACCGCAGCGCATCATCACGCCTTCGATGACCGCCTGGCCGCCGATCTTCGCGTATCGCATAAAAATAATTATCTCCTGTAAAAAGCAATGTCACAGAAATAAAACAGGTTGAAGCCTTGCGACCTCAACCTGCAAATCATCACTTTATTCTCAGCCCTGCTGGATACCGTACTTACGATTGAATTTCTCAATACGGCCGCGTGCGGAAGCCGCTTTCTGCTGACCAGTGTAGAATGAATGGCACTTGGAGCAGATTTCAACGTGAATTTCCGGTTTTGTAGAACCTGTCACGAACTCATTGCCGCAGTTGCAAGTTACCTTCGCCTCATAGTACTTAGGATGGATTCCTTCTCTCATCTTATTCACCTCACTAATACCTTATATAAAATCAGCCGGAAGCCGATTCCGTTATCATAAAACAGCTTTCTTATTGTAGCACAGTTTTTTTTGACTGGCAAGCACTTTTTTTCGGAAAAACAAAACTCCTAAAGAAACTTTGTGTGGCGCACGGACCGGATCAGTTCCTCATTGGTCTTTGTCCTGGCAAACATATCCAGGATCTTCTCCAGCGCCTCATCGGACTTGAGGCCGGAAAGGGCCCTGCGCATGACAAACATGGCATCCATTTCATCCGCATCCAGCAGAAGGTCCTCACGCCGGGTCCCGGACCTGGGGATACTGATGGCCGGGAAGATCCGCTTTTCAGACAGACGGCGGTCCAGGACCAGTTCCATGTTGCCTGTGCCCTTGAATTCCTCAAAGACCACATCATCCATTTTGCTGCCGGTCTCCACCAGAGCGGTGGCCAGAACGGTCAGGCTGCCGCCCTCCCGCATATTCCTGGCCGCCCCGAAAAATTTCTTGGGCATATGCAGGGCTGCCGGATCGAGACCGCCGGACAGGGTCCTCCCGCTGGGCGGTACGGTCAGGTTATAGGCTCTGGCCAGACGGGTGATACTGTCAAGCAGGATGACCACATCCCGCTTATGCTCCACCAGACGCTTGGCCCGCTCCAGGACCATTTCAGAAACGCGTTTATGGTGCTCGGGCAATTCATCGAAGGTGGAATAGATGACCTCCACATTATCACCCTCAATATATTCCTTGATATCCGTGACCTCCTCAGGACGCTCGTCAATCAGGAGAATGATCATATTCATGTCCGGGTAGTTGGTATGGATGGCCCGGGCGATCTGTTTTAATAAG
>CADAIF010000200.1 GCA_902787905.1 uncultured Lachnospiraceae bacterium | reverse complement strand
AAAGAGGACGAGGCCCGTCTGGCCGAAAAATTTGAATCCTGTATTGACAGGGCCGGCGTCTGCTTCATCGGCACCCCGACGAAGGAGCTGTCCTTCAGCGTCGCCGAGTGGGAGAACATGAACCGTAAGGAATTCACCCTGACCGGTTCCTGGATGTCCTATTCCGCACCCTTCCCGGGTCATGAGTGGGATCTGACCGCCCATTATTTCTCCACCGGCCAGCTGAAGCTGGAGGAGGGCATGGTCTTTAAGAAGATGCCGCTGTCCCAGATCGACCAGGCATTTGAGATGTATAAGACACCCGGCGCTGTCAAGGGCAAGATCCTGATCGACAGCGAGAAATAGAGGCGGATCATGATACTGACAGTGACAGCCAATACGGCAGTAGATAAGAGATATGTCACAGAGCATTTTCAGGCAGGCGAGGTCAACAGAGTCAAGTCTGTGGCTCTTTCCGCGGGAGGCAAGGGACTGAATGTGTCCCGTGCCGCCTCCATCGCCGGAGAGGAAGTGCTGGCCACAGGTTTTCTGGGCGGCCACAACGGCAGACTGATCGAGGAGCTTCTGGCCGGCGACGGCATCCGCGGCGATTTTGTCTGGTGCAAAGGCGAGAGCCGTGACTGCATCAATATCTGGGATGAGACCCTGCGTACACAGACAGAGTTTCTGGAACCGGGTTTTGAGATCGGCAAAGAGGACGAGGCCCGTCTGGCCGAAAAATTTGAATCCTGTATTGACAGGGCCGGCGTGGTCACCATCTCCGGCAGTGTCCCCAGGGGGTCGGGGGCTCATCTTTACGGACAGCTTCTTGAAATTGCCAAAAAGCACGGCAAAAAGGCGATCCTTGACACCAGCGGCCAGCTGCTGGCGGACAGCATTGCCTTCAGGCCTTATATGATCAAGCCCAACATCGATGAGATCCGTATGCTGACCGGTATGCCCATGGATAACATGGATGATATTCTGGCGGCGGCGAAGAAGCTGCACGGCGCCGGTATCTCCTGTGTCGTGATCTCGCTGGGCGCTTCCGGCGCGGTCATGTCCTGCGAAGAGGGGGCCTGGCAGGTCGTGGTGCCCAAAGTGGACGCTGTCAATACCGTAGGCTGCGGCGATTCCATGATCGGCGGTTTTGCCGTCGCCACAGAGCGCGGTCTGTCCATGCCGGAGGCCTTAAGGTTTGCTGCATCTGTTTCCACGGCAGCGGCTATGACGCCCGGAACAGGCACCTACAGACCGGAGGATCAGGCGGCAGTATTTGAGAAAATCAGCCTGAAAGTCCTGAATTAAGCACATTGACACTATTTTGATAAAATAATTTTGTCAAATTGCCAAAACATATATAAGTCAACTCTCAAAGTTGTACAAGATGACGATGAATCTGTGCCTTTCACTTGCGAGAACAGCCAAATTGTGTTATTGTATTCAGGAATGAACAATTCAAATAGTTTAATTGCAAGGAGCAGTGAAACATGGAAGGAAATATGAAAGTTGCCGTTATGCTGGGCATTGGCAAAATGGCATATGAGTCCAGGAAGATTCCTGTACCGAAAGCGGATGAAGTGCTGGTCAAGCTTGACTATGTAGGTATCTGCGGTTCTGATCTTCATTATTACGAGAGCGGCCGTATCGGTGATTACATCGTTGAGCCTCCCTTCGTACTGGGACATGAGCCCGGTGGTGTTGTCGTCGAGGTCGGCAGTGATGTTAAGGATCTGAAGGTCGGCGACAGGGTTGCGCTTGAACCGGGTAAGACCTGCGGTAAATGTGAATTCTGCAGAACGGGTCGTTACAATCTCTGCCCGGATGTTGTTTTCTTCGCCACACCTCCGGTAGACGGTGTCTTCCAGGAATATGTGGCACATGAGGCAGCTCTCTGCTTCAAGCTTCCTGATAATGTTGATACTATGGAAGGTGCGCTCATGGAGCCGCTTTCCGTCGGTTTCCACGCTGCCAAGCAGGCAGGCGCCGAGTTCGGCCAGACAGCGGTTGTCACCGGTTCCGGCTGTATCGGTCTCTGCACCATGATGGCCCTTAAGGCTCTGGGTGTGGATGATGTCTATGTTGTGGACGTGATGCAGAAGCGTCTTGACAAAGCGCTGGAGCTTGGTGCGACAGCCGTCATCAACGGTGCTCAGGAGGATGCTGTTGCCAGGATCAAGGAGCTGACAGGCGGCCGCGGCGTTGATATCGCCCTGGATACTTCAGGTACCGAAATCTGCTGCAACCAGGCCATCGAAATGCTGGTCAAGGGCGGCACACTTGTCTTTGTCGGCTACAGCAGGTCCGGCATGATGAATCTGAACACCAGTCTTCTCTGCGATAAGGAGCTGAAGACCAATTCCGTATTCAGGTACAGACACATCTATCCGCTGGCGATCAAGGCCGTGGAAGAGGGTAAGATCAACCTGAAGGGTATCGTTTCAAATATCTTTGATTTTAACGACATTCAGAACGCGATGGACCAGAGCGTGAATGATAAGGCCAACATCGTCAAGTCTGTCGTCAAGATCCACGATTAAGGTTTTAGCATCAGAGGGATGTTAAAATAAAACAATTTGAACAAACAGGAGGAGATTCAAATGAAGAAGAGAATGA
>CADAIF010000199.1 GCA_902787905.1 uncultured Lachnospiraceae bacterium | reverse complement strand
GGTCAGCATACCAAAATGGCCAATCAGATTGCCATTGCCGGCTGTGTAGCCGGTGTTTCCGAGGCCATTGCCTACGCAGGCAGAACCGGCCTTGATGTCCAGACCATGTTCGACAGCATCAGTAAGGGTGCCGCCGGCAGCTGGCAGCTGACCAACAACGGTCAGAAAATGATCGACCACAACTACGATCCGGGCTTCTTCATCAAACACTTTATCAAGGATATGAAGATTGCTGTGGAGGAGGCCAAAGAAGCCGGCCTTGACATTCCTGTCACCGACCTGGTCCTCTCCGCCTACAGGAAGCTGGAGGATGAAGGCCTCGGCGACCTGGGCACCCAGGCCCTGATCAAATACTATACGGACTGACCGTAAAATGAAAGAGCGTTGTCTCCGTAAGGAGGCAGCGCCTTTTTTTTATTTCAGCTTCTTTTCGTAATAATGGAGCCAGTCCACCCGCCAGATGTAGATCAGCAGGATGATCATACTGGCCAGCCAGGTGATGGGGTAACCGGCGATAACCAGCTTCAGGCTTCCGGCCGGTCTGGCGACCGTCATGATCCAGAGCATTCGAAGGCCGCACCAGCAGCCCACCATGACAAACATGGGGATCTTGGTCAGGCCTACACCTCTTAAGACACCGGCCAGGGCATGGCTGATGGCCACCAGCACATAACCCATGGACTCCACCCGCATCATGGTCAGGCCCACTTCGATGACTTCCGGGTCCGAGGTAAAAATATGCAGGAGGGGTTCTGTGACAAACTGAAGGGCCAGAACGATCAGCAGGATCATGGCCACACTCATGCCTGTGCCCGCAAAGAGACCTTTTTTCACACGTTCGTGGTCTCCCGCCCCCATGTTCTGACCGGTAAAGGTGGTCAGGGCCATGGAAAAGCTCATGGCCGGCAGGACCACAAAACCATCGATCTTCATGTAGGCACCGCAGCCTGCCATGGCAATGGTGCCAAAGGTATTGATGCTGCTCTGGATGACAACATTCGACACCGAAACCACCGCATTCTGCACACCGCTGGGCAGACCTACCTGGACAATGTTCTTCAGCTGGCGCCCGTAAAAACGCACATCCTTAATGTTCACCTTATAAGGCTCATCGGTACAGATCAGGGCCCGCATGACAAAGATGGCACTGACCGCCTCGGAAATCACCGTGGCCAGAGCGGCGCCGGCGATCCCCATCTTAATGACAGCCACCAGGAGCAGGTCCAGAAAGATGTTGAGCACGGATGACAGGATCAGATAATAGAGGGGACGCTTGGAATCCCCCACGGCCCTTAAAAGGCCGCTGCCCAGGTTATAAACGACCAGGGGCAGACTGCCTGCAAAGAAAATACTGAAATAAAGGGTCGACAGGCCGATGACATCTGCCGGCGTGTCGATCAGTATCAGAAGCTTTCTGGAAAGAATGATGCCGAACACGGTCATTGCCGCGCCGGAGATCAGGGAAAAGGCGACAATGGTATGGATGGCGTGATGGAGGCCGGTATGATCTCCTGCCCCGTAATACTGAGAAACACAGACGGATCCTCCGATGGCGATGCCCATAAACAGGCTGACGATCAGAAAGATCAGACTGGAGGAAGAACCAATGGCCGCCAGGGCCTCCTTGCCCACAAAACGGCCGACGATCGCCGAGTCCACTGCATTATACATCTGCTGAAAGAGATTGCCTAAAAGCAGAGGCATCGCGAAGTTGAAGATCCTTCCGGGAATAGAACCGCTGGTCATCAGCACAGCGTCCTGTTTTTTAGCCATGACAGCTTAACTCCTTTTATTGATTTTCAAGCAGATGGTCCACCAGAGTCACGGCCGAAGCCGCATCTCCCGAATAGCCGTCTGCGCCGATCTCATCTGCGAAGCTCTGGGTCGTTACCGCTCCGCCGATGATGACCTTGCTGCTGCATCCCTTCTCCCGGACGCAGTCGACCACATCCTTCATACGCATCATGGTCGTCGTCATTAAGGCCGACAGACCGATAATGGCAGCCCCTTCTTTTACAGCTGCCGCAACGATCTTTTCAGCCGATACATCTTTACCCAGATCCAGGACCCTGTAGCCATAGTTTCTCAGCATCAGGGCCACCAGATTTTTGCCGATATCGTGGATATCTCCCTCCACCGTGGCCAGGATCACCGTGGCCTTCTGATCCTTCGCGTCGGCGCTGAGGAGGGGCGTCAGTCTGGCAATCCCCTTCTCCATGGCCTCGGCGCTGGCGATCAGCTGGGGCAGGAAATAGGTCTGGTCCTCAAAATATTTTCCCACCTGATTGATGGCAGGGATCAGACTGGTCTCGATGATCTCTTTGGGCTGCCTGCCCTCTGCCAGGGCCTGATCCACTATGACGCCGATCTTCTCCCGGTTTCCCTTAAGGACCGCCTGATAGACCGGATCGCCGGGTTTCTTTGCCGCCTTTGCCGATGTAACTAACATAAGCTGCCTCCCTGTATGATAAGATCAGAATGTTTCACATGATATTTTATCACAAAATCTGCATTTTGTATAGAGCTGTTTTGCAAAAGCGGCATTTCCCGCAGGGAACGATCTGGTCGGCAGTGAGTCTGTCACCGATATCGTAATCTTTCACGTTTTCGCCCACCTGGACAACGCGGCCAAAAAACTCATGTCCGGGGATAAACGG
>CADAIF010000198.1 GCA_902787905.1 uncultured Lachnospiraceae bacterium | reverse complement strand
ATTTTTGCCATCATTTCAATTCCGTATTCCGTGGAATTGTCCAGACGGAAAATCAGTTCCGGCGTATTGCGAAGATCCGCCTCCGGATCATAGGCCGCTGCCTCATAGACTTGTGCCGGATCGTGACAGGGACCGTAGCCTGCCAGGGTGCAGGACAGCTGTCCCCGGCCGCCGGTATAGGCTGCCAGCTCCCGCTGGTAGGTCCGCATCGTGGCCACTGGCGCCTGACCGGTGATGACCGCCGTCTCCTCACCGCTGCTCTCCAGGGAGAAGATGCCGCTCATCCGCTCAATATCCGTCATGGCCCGCCCCACCTGGGAGGCCGGGATCTCCAGCCGGAAGGCGTAGAAGGGCTCAAGGATCTCACTCTCCGCCTTCATCAGGCCCTGCCGGACGGCCCGGTAGGTAGCCTGCCTGAAGTCGCCGCCCTCGGTATGCTTGGTATGGGCCTTGCCGGCGATCAGCGTGATCTTCATATCTGTAATGGGCGCTCCGGTCAGGACCCCCTTGTGGATCTTCTCACCCAGATGGGTCAGGATCAGCCGCTGCCAGTTCTGGTCCAGATCGTTTTCACTGACCCGGCTGGCAAAGGTCAGACCGCTGCCCCGCTCATCAGGCTCCAGCAGCAGATGGACCTCGGCATAATGGCGCAGGGGCTCAAAATGGCCCACGCCCTCCACCGGATTGCGGATGGTTTCCTTATAGAGGATCCGGCCCTCGCCGAAACGGATGCCCAGACCGAACCGCTCCAGCAGCATGCGCTCCAGGATCTCCGTCTGGATATCGCCCATGAGCCTGACCTGGATCTCGCCCACTTCTTCCTCCCAGACGATCTGCAGCTCCGGGATCTCCTCCTCCAGCTGCCGCAGCCTGTCCATGGCCTGACTGGCATGCAGGCCCTGAGGCAGGATCACGCTGCAGGTCAGTACCGGTTCCAGCACCGGCAGATGCCTGCCCGTTTCGGCGCCAAGGCCGTCTCCCGCCCGGGTTTTCATGGGGCCGGTCACGGCACAGATGGTGCCGGCCTCCGCCGTTTCCGCTGTCTCATATTTAAGGCCGTTATAAAGGCGGATCTGATTGACCTTCTCACCACCGATCTCATCCTTCACTTTCAGCTGTCCGCCGGTGACCTTCATAAAGGTCATCCGGTTATTCTGGCTGTCCCGGCCGATCTTAAAGACCCTGCCGGCAAAGTCCGCCGGATAGACAGGCGGCAGAAAATAGCTGTTCATGCCCGCCATCAGCTCCGCAACCCCCTCCAGCTTCAGCGCTGAGCCGAAGAAGCAGGGAAAGACCTTTCTTTCAGCCGCCAGCCGGCAGATCTCCTCCCGGGAGATCTCTCCCGAGGCCAGATAGGCCTCCATAACCTTTTCATCACACATGGCCAGCTGCTCATAAAAATCCCCGTCCTGCTTTCCGAAATCGATGCAGGCATCGTCCAGCTGACGACGGATCTGATCCATCAGGAGGTCATGGTCTGTCCCCGCCTGGTCCATTTTATTGACAAAGATGAATACCGGGATCTTATACTGATTTAAAAGACGCCACAGGGTCAGTGTATGGCCCTGGACGCCGTCGGCACCGCTGACCACCAGAATGGCCAGGTCCAGCACCTGCAATGTCCTCTCCATCTCCGCGGAAAAGTCCGTATGGCCGGGCGTATCCAGCAGGGTAAAGGGCCGGTCTCCGATGTGAAAACGGGCCTCCTTGGAAAAGATGGTGATGCCCCTGTCCTTCTCCATCAGGTCTGTATCCAGGAAAGCATCCCTGTTGTCAACCCTGCCCAGATGCCTCGTGCTTTTGCCCAGATAAAGGAGCCCCTCGGACAGGGTGGTCTTGCCGGCATCCACATGGGCCAGGATACCGATGACTGTCTGATTCATCGCACTGCCTTCCTTTCCTCACTTTTTTCAAACATGCTTCTATTGTAGCAAATACAGGGCCTCCTGCCTAGAGGGCACAAGAAAAACCCCTGACTGATCAGGGGCTTAACCAGCGGAGACGATGGGATTCGAACCCATGTGCCGGTTACCCGACAACTTGATTTCGAGTCAAGCTCGTTATGGCCACTTCGATACGTCTCCAGTGCTATCTATCATACTATACTTCTTCAAAGGATTCAAATGCTTTTTTAGGGGAAGAGGCAAAAAGGCCGGAAGGCCGCCCCGATCCTGCCGGGGAAGCCTGCCGGCCCCTGAATTTTTATTCTCCGTCTCCGCCTTCATCGCCGACACCGCCGCCGCCGATAATGAGTGTCAGGCGCCTGGGTATCCGGTGCCTGAGTCTCCGGTGCACGGGTCTCCGTTGCCTGGGTTTCAGGCGCGCGGGTCTCGGTCGCACGGGTCTCCGTGGCTCTGGTCGCGGTGGTCTCATCATCGTCATCGTCGTCATAGCTGTTGTATCTGGTCTGGGACGTCTGAGATGTCTGAGAAGTCTGAGAGGTCTGGGAAGTCTGAGACTCTGTGGTCTGGGATTCCGTGGATTCAGTCTCATCCAGCTTATCCTTCGGGATCTCCGGCGTGATGACATCCGCACGCTGACCCGGAACATAGGTCACGCCGCCGTAAATGACCACAAAACAGTCTTCCGAAATATGTTCAAACAGCTCCGCCGCCTTGTCAGAAGGCAGGTTGACAGAACCATGAGAACCGTCATACTGATAAATGGTGCCGCCAAAACTTGAACGCCAGGAAGCGTCGTGGATACCGAAACCGCCATAGAAAGGCATCCAGCAGCTGACAGATGAATCGTAGCCTTTGCCCTTAGGCGAAGCATCCTCTTCCATACCATAGACCTTATAAACACCCGTGGGCGTCATATGGGTCAGGGACACATTACCGGAAACGATCTCCGAAGACATGACCTGTTCGCCATCCTCATAGAGATAAAGCATCTGGTTGGTCAGATCGATTTCGACATAGTTTTCGTCAAAATCCTCCGGGATCTCCTCGGCAGATGTATAGGGCACCTCACGCTCACCGGATTCACCCTCACTGACAGCCTCCGTCAGATCCTCATAGAAGGCGTTGGCGTCAATGATCTCATCCCCGGCCGGCACCTTCAGTGTGATTTCAGAACCGGCGGTCGTCGTAAAGCTGACCTTTTCCGTCTCTTCGGTATGGATCCTGGTATAGGCATCCACCAGCGTAGTGACATTATCCTGATCCACCGCAAGCTCTTCATCCCCATTGATATAAAGGAGAGAGCCTATCTCCTGATGACCGACCGTCTCCGTCTTGTCATCATTGAACTGATAGGTGAACTCCAGATTCAGCTTCTCATTGGCTTCCTTCAGGAGGGCCTGGCCCTTCTCGGAATCTGAATTCAGCTCAGCCCGGAGATAGAGGCCGGCACCGGCGACATCCAGATAGGTTTCCCTGGCGCTGACAGCCTCACTGACCGCTTCTACCACCTGGCCCGGATCCAGAACGGAACCCGGATCCTGATCCTGCAGTTCGAAAAGCTTAGTCTGGGCATTATAGGCCAGCTGGGCATTCTCCGGCCTGACCATATTGTCAGGATTCAGGGCCGGCGCTGCCTTGACAGCCTTTTCCACTGCACTTTCATCATAAATATACAGGTCCGGGATCACAAAATGAAGCTGCTCATTGGAAGCCTTCCGTGCGGAAACCTCATTCTGCTTCTCCTTGAGGGCGGCAAGATCCGTGTCACTGTTGTAGTGAAGACCCACATCCGCTGCCGTCAGATGGAGGGTGTCATCCCTGAACTGGACATCCAGCTGATAATCCGACTGGGCTTCGGACAGGGTGCCTGCGGCTTCCTCCGGCGTCATGCCGGATACATCCACATCGTTGATCGTTGTTCCCTTATAGAATTTTTTGCTGCCGGTGTCTCCCCTGCCGAAAAGGGCCAGGCCGAGAACCGCCGCGTCAATGATCAGGACCAGGATAATGATCCTGCCGATGATCTTCTTTTTTGTCAGAGTCAATGTCGTTCCCCCTTGATCTATTACACTTACAGACTGCTTTCAATGCATACGTTACTCAAGTATAACACAAAGACCCGCAAAGAATCCAGTCTTTTATGACATACAGCGGCTAAAAAGGGAAAAATACAGGACGTGCCGGAGCACGCCCTGAAAAAAAGTCTTTATTTTGCTGAAATATAGCCCTGCGCCGTCAGAAGCTCTGCGCAGAGGATGGCGCCGCCTGCGGCACCCCTGACCGTATTGTGGGACAGGCCGATAAACTTGTAGTCAAAGAGGGTGTCTTCCCTCAGACGGCCGACAGAAATACCCATACCGCGCTCATAATCCACATCCAGAGCGACCTGGGGACGATTGTCCTCTTCCATGTAACGGATGAACTGCTTCGGCGCGCTGGGAAGCTCCAGCTCCTGAGGCAGGCCCTTAAAGTCTGTCATGGCCTTGATCAGATCTTCCTTGGAAGGCTTTTTGGCAAACCTGACAAAGACAGCGGCTGTATGACCATTCAGCACCGGCACACGGATGCACTGAGACGTGATCTTCGGGCCCTGGGCCTTGACGATCTCGCCATTCTCGATATGACCCCAGATCCGCAGCGGCTCCTGCTCGGATTTCTCCTCCTCACCGCCGATGTAGGGGATCACGTTGCCCACCATTTCCGGCCAGTCCTTAAAGGTTTTGCCGGCACCTGAGATGGCCTGATAGGTCGTCACCACGACCTCCGTGGGTTCAAAAGGCTTCCAGGCGGTCAGAACCGGCGCGTAGCTCTGGATCGAGCAGTTAGGCTTGACAGCGACAAAACCGCGGCTGGTACCCAGACGCTTTCTCTGCGCCTCAATGATCTTAAAATGCTCCGGATTGATCTCCGGCACTACCATAGGCACATCCGGCGTCCACCTGTGGGCGCTGTTATTGGAGACGACCGGCGTCTCGCACCTGGCGTAAGCGTCCTCGATGCTGCGGATTTCCTCCTTGGTTATATCCACCGCGCTGAAAACGAAATCCACGTCCGCACTGATGGCTTCA
>CADAIF010000197.1 GCA_902787905.1 uncultured Lachnospiraceae bacterium | reverse complement strand
CATACGGGCGTCTAATCTTCAGGCGTATCCGCCGTTATCCAGTCTGGCCGCCTAAAGCGGCGAAAGAAGCTCGTGTTTTTAAACATGAGAGACTTCACACAAAGAGAAAGTGAGTTTTGATATTGCGAACAAAAGTATTTGATAATGGTTTGCGCCTGGCCATGCAGTATCTGCCGGGCTACAGGTCTGTATCCATCGGCATCTGGGTGAAGGCGGGTTCAGTCAATGAGGACGAGGGCTCCGGCGGCATGGCCCACGCGATCGAGCATATGCTCTTTAAGGGCACGACGCGCCGCAGCGCAGCCGATCTGGCGGATGAAATGACGGAGATCGGAGGCAGTGTGGATGCCTTTACGACGAAGGAATATACCTGTTACTATGCCAGAACCCTGTCCGAAAACCTGGAAAGGGCCGTGGATATTCTGACGGATATGATCCTGCATTCCAGGCTGGACGATGAGGATCTTGCTAAGGAGCTGCAGGTCATCTCCGAGGAAATCGACATGTATGACGACTCCCCGGAGGACATTGTCCAGGAAAGGCTTCAGGAACAGATCTGGCAGGGACACCCCTTAAGGTCTCTGATCTCCGGCAGCAAGGCCGTGGTAACCAATTTTACCTCTGCCGATATGAAGGATTTTATGGCCCGCTATTACGTGGGCAGCCGTATGGTCATCACCATCGTCGGCGCCTTTGATGAGGACGCTGCGGCGAGGCTGATCAGAGAAGCCTTTAAAGATCTTCCCCGGGGCGAGGCTGACATCAATGAGCCCGGCCCGGCCCTTTATCATCCTGCCCTCTACTACAAGCATAAGGACATAGAGCAGCTCCATATGATCCTGGCCTATCCGTCTCCGGTCTACAATTCCCCGGACAGGTATACCTTAAGCCTGGCGGGCAGTATCCTGGGCGGAAATGTCAACTCCCGTCTTTTCCAGAAGATCAGGGAAGAGCTGGGACTGAGCTATGCCATCTATTCCTACGGCAGCTCCTATGAATGCGGCGGCCTTTATCATATCTACGCGGCCATCTCGCCGGACCAGCTTGAGGAGACGGCTCTGGCAGTCTGCCGGGTGGTGAAGGAGATGCGTACGCAGCCTGTATCTGAAAAGGAGCTGCGCATCACGAAGGCCCAGATCAAGAGTGAGCTGGTTATCGCGGATGAGAGCACCTATGAACGCATGTCTTCCCTGGGCAAGTACCTGATCCACGGGGAGGAGCCACTGGAGGCGGAGGCAGTCCTGAATGCGGTAGATGCGGTGACAGCGGAGGATATCCTGACCTTTATGCAGACCTGGTTCAGGCCGGACAGGCTCAGCTTTTCTGTGGTCGGCGCCCCGGAAGGCATGGACGGGACGGCCTTAAAAGGGCTCTGGCGCCGTCTTCAGGAGGAAGGCTGATGAAGATCACGATACTTTGTGTGGGCAGGATCAAAGAGAAATTTTTCACCCAGGCGGTGGCAGAGTACAGCAAACGCCTGAGCCGTTACTGTAAGCTGGAGATTATCGAAGTGGCGGATGAAAAGACCCCGGACAGGGCCGGCGAGGCGCTGGTGCGGCAGATCAAGGATAAGGAAGGAGACCGCCTTCTGAAAGCCCTGGCTGACGACGCCTATGTCATAGCCCTGGCGATTGACGGCAAAAGGCCGGATTCCGAGCAGCTGGCCGGACATCTGGAAAAGCTGGGGATCAACGGCATCAGCCATATCTGCTTTATCATCGGCGGCTCTTTAGGTCTTTCCGACCCTGTTTTGAAACGGGCCGATGAGCATCTCAGCTTCTCAGCCATGACCTTTCCGCATCAGCTGATGCGAGTGATCCTGCTGGAGCAGATCTACCGGAGCTTTCGTATTATCCAGCATGAACCTTATCATAAATAGAAAGAGGCAGATGAAATGATGGACGCAAAACATCTTTTATTATATGCAGTGACAGACAGACGCTGGCTGAAGGGCCGCAGTCTGGCCGAGGATGTGGAGGCTGCTCTCATGGGCGGCGCCACCATGATCCAGCTCAGGGAAAAGGAGATGGATACGGAGGCTTTTATCGTCGAGGCCCGGCAGATCAAAAAGGTAACGGACCGGTTCGGCGTTCCCCTGATCATCAATGACAGGATCGATGTCTGTCTGGCTGTGGACGCGGCCGGTGTCCATGTGGGCCAGAGCGACATGCAGGCCGGGAAGGTCCGTGACCTGATCGGTCCGGACAGGATTCTGGGCGTGACCGCGAAAACCGTGGACCAGGCCAAAGCAGCCAAGGCAGCCGGCGCAGACTATCTGGGCTCCGGCGCAGTGTTCGGGTCCTCCACAAAGAAGGACGCCCTGAGCATGTCCAAGGAACTGCTGGCCAGGATCACGGCCTCCGTGGATATTCCGGTGGTCGCCATCGGCGGCGTGGACGCAGGGAATATCCTGCAGCTTCAGGGCCTGGGCCTGGCCGGCGCGGCGATCGTTTCGGGCATCTTTGCCCAGCCGGACATCCGCCGGGCTGCCGAAAGGCTTCACGAACTCTGCCTGCAGATTGTCTGAACGCCATCTTGATTTATATGTCATCTGTGATACAATGTATATAACAGATGACATTTTCCTATTTCAGGAAAGGAGGCGGGAAATGTTTTTCGAGATCGATTTTAACAGTGAAGAAGCTTTATATATGCAGCTTCGCAATCAGATCATCATGTGTATTGCCACGTCACAGCTGGAAGCGGGGGATTCCCTGCCTTCGGTGCGGCAGCTGGCGGACGCCATCGGCATCAATATGCACACGGTCAACAAGGCCTACGC
>CADAIF010000196.1 GCA_902787905.1 uncultured Lachnospiraceae bacterium | reverse complement strand
AGGCTTGAATTTAAAAGAATTTATATATATAATGAGTCTATTCATGAGACACCGTAATGATATGGAGGTAAAAAAAATGGAAATGCTTCAGCCGATCAAGGCCGGTAAGGTCCGTGAGATCTATGACAACGGCGACAGCCTCATCATGGTAGCCACTGACCGCATCAGCTGCTTTGACGTTATTCTTGGCAACACAGTCACCAAAAAAGGTACCGTCCTGACCCAGATGTCCCGCTTCTGGTTTGAAATGACAGAGGACATCATCCCCAATCACATGCTCTCGACAGATGTCAAAGACATGCCGGAGTTTTTCCGCCAGCCTCAGTTTGACGGCAACAGCATGATGTGCCGTAAGCTGACCATGCTGCCCATCGAGTGCATCGTCCGCGGCTATATCACAGGCAGCGGCTGGGCCAGCTATGAAAAGACCGGTGAAGTGTGCGGCATCCGCCTGCCTGAAGGCCTGAAGGAATCCGACAAGCTGCCTGAGCCCATCTACACGCCTTCCACCAAGGCCGATCTGGGCGATCATGACGAGAACATCTCTTTCGAGCAGAGTGTGGATTATCTGGAAGCGCGTTTCCCGGGCAAGGGCCGTGAGTACGCTGAGAAAATGCGTGACTACACCCTGGCCATCTACAAAAAGTGTGCCGACTACGCCCTGACCCGCGGCATCATCATCGCGGATACCAAGTTCGAGTTCGGTCTGGATGAGAACGGCAACATGGTCATCGGTGATGAAATGCTGACACCGGACAGCTCCCGTTTCTGGCCTGCCGAAGGCTACGAAGCCGGCCATTCACAGCCGTCCTTTGACAAGCAGTTTGCCCGTGACTGGCTCAAAGCCAATCCCGGCAATGACTGGACACTGCCCCAGGAGATCGTGGACAAGACCATTGCCAAGTATCTCCAGGCTTATGAAATGCTGACCGGAAAGACATTATAATGCGAATATCGACAAAACATCTTTTAGGCGTCGGCGGTGCTGCGATTGCGGGCACCGCGGCGCTTTCTTCTTATCTGCTTTATGAAGCCTCAGGCCGTCACGCCCGACTGATCCCCTACCTGTTCGCGGGGGGCGATGTCAAAGGCTGGCAGGCAGAAGACCTGGCCCGGCGAAAGGATTTCGCCCGGTGGCTGAACCGACACAATGCGGAGACCTTCAGCATCCAGAGCCATGACGGTCTCCGGCTCTACGCCAGCTGCGTTGCGCCTGAAAAGCCCTCTGATACGCTCTTCTTCTGTTGTCACGGCTACCGGGGCAGCATGGCTGCAGCCTTTGCCCTTCAGACCGAAAAGCTTCACGAGGCCGGCTGTCACGTTTTCCTGGTCGATGAACGGGCCCACGGCCGCAGCGAAGGCAATACCATCAGTTTCGGGGAAAATGAGAAGGAGGACTGCCTGAAATGGCTGGATCTGGTCATCCACCGTTACCCGGAGGTCAGTAATATCGTCCTCTACGGGGTCTCCATGGGCAGCGCCGTCGTTCTTCTGATGAGCGGGGACGAACGGCTCCCCGGGCAGGTCCGCTTCATCATTGCAGACTGCGGCTACACGTCCATCGATGATCAGCTGGCCCTGTGTCTGAAGCAGATGTTTCATCTGCCGGCCTTCCCCCTCCTTCCCATGGCGGACCTGCTCAGCCCGGCCCTTCTGGGTTTTTCCATCAAAAAGATCCGTCCTGTGGACGCCGTCAGGAAGGCCCGGGTCCCCATCCTGTTCGTCCACGGTCTGGCCGACCATTTTATCCCGGCCGCCATGGCCTGTGAACTGTATAATGCCTGCAGCACCGACAAGGACCTGCTTCTGATCGAGGGGGCCCATCACGCGGGTGCATACAAAAAGGACCCGGAAAAATACCGGGCCGCTGTCAGATATTTTCTGGAACGTTACCTGAAATAAACTAATTTTGCAGATTCTTCCTCTGCTGTATTTCATCCAAAGAAAAACTGTGCTATAATATAATTGAAAATTTGTATCATTTGCTGTCAATTATACATTATAGGCACCATCAACTGATTTTTAACTTTACAAAAGGGGAAAGGAGAAGCTTATGACCATTGATACAAGTTATTGGGAAGGAAAGGTTGCCCTGATCACCGGCGCCACTGGAGAAATGGGTATTGCCATCTGCCGTGAGCTGATCGGCTACGGTATTAAACTGGTGATCACCGGCCGTGTACCGGAAACTCTGGAGGAAGTGGCTGATCAACTGCGGGCCGAAGGCGGAGAAGTGGCGACACTGACCGGTAATCTGGAAAATTATGAGTTCCTGGATGATCTGGTCAACTTCACTATCGACACCTATGGTTCTTTGGACCTGCTCGTCAATAATGCCGGCATGGCCCACAAGAGCCCGATCCAAGAAATGACACCGGAGCTTTATGACAGGATCATGAATGTCAATGTCAAAGCCCCCTATTTCCTGACACAGAAGGCTCTGGATTATCTGCGTCTGTCGGATGTCCCGACCATCATCAATGTCTCTTCTGTCGTCGCCCACCGCGGCTATAAAAACCAGAGCGTTTTCACCATCAGTAAACATGCCCTGATGGGTCTGTCCAAAGCCTTTGCCGTGGAAACTCTGGAGGAAGGTGTCCGTGTCCATACCATCACCCCCGGCGCTGTTCTTACCGACCTGATCGGCATGATCCGCCCGGATCTGAAGCCGGATGACCTGATCAAACCGCAGGATATCGCCGATGTGGTCTCCTTCTTCCTGCTCCACAGGAAATCCAGCTTCGTTGTGGATGAGATCCGTATGCGCAGAATTGGCAAGGAGCCCTTCTGATAACGGGCCGGTCCCTTAAAGGGATCCGGCCCGTTTTTTCATTTCAGTGTCACATCCAGGACCACCGGCTGATGGTCCGTATACTCAAAGCCCACATCCATGTTTTCCACCAGGTCCACCGCCACATTATCCGAGACGATGAAACCGTCGATCACATAAACCTGGGAATCCTGATAATTCCCGCTGTAGGGTCCGTTCAGCAGACGGCAGGTAGGCACATTGTCAGAGACCGCGAAGGAGAAGCCCTCCGGCAGGTCTTCGCTGCTGATGATGCCCGGCACCCAGTCGTCCTTATTCAGGATGGGATAGGTGTCCATGCCCTCAAAGGTCTGATTGAAATCACCGCCGGCGATCACATAATTGCCTTTGGCATACTCCTCTTCCATCAGGGAAGACAGCATCTTAGTCTGGGCGATCTTGCCTTCGCCGCTGTCATAGGCCTCCAGATGGAAATTCATCAGGACCAGCTCCTTGTCCGTGCCGGCCACCGGGATCCTGGTCTCCAGAATGCAGCGCTTTAGGTTGACCGTTCTGACCGGCCAGGAGAAGGGACAGGGCAAAGCGATCCGGGAAGCTTCGGAGAAATTGTAAGCAGTCAGGGTCAGAAGGCCGCTCTGGACCTTACCGATGGGCGGAATGGGATAGGGAACAAAATCCGCCTTGTAATTATAGGTATAGACGCCGTCCATCAGAAGCTCATTCTCATAAAAGGCCGCCTGGTCGAAATAATAGGACCTTCTGGAGCCGGTATCCACCTCCTGCAGGAAATACAGGTCAGCGTCCGCCTCCGCCATGATCTGCGCAATGCCTTCCATGTTGGTATCCACCAGCTGCGCATTGTCAGGCATGACCTTACTGCCGCCGTCCATGAAGAAATCCTCCGTTTTGCTTAAGGCGGCATAGCCGGTATTAAAGGACATGATCCGCAGACTGCCGCCCGCGGCCAGATCGCCAAGATCCTCGTCATAGGCGGGCAGCATCAGCTGTTCCACTACCGCCGGCCGGTATTCACGGATGGTCACCCATCCGAGGAAGATCACCACTGCCCCAATGAGAACAAGAAGTATGATCAGGACGATTTTAAGCGCTTTTTTCATCCATTCTCCCCTAAGACCTGTCTCTCTTCACATCTCCCCTGTCGGTGACGATCCGGTAACCGGCCGATGCCACACGCTGCTCCAGGCAGCCCCGGCACTGGGCTGATTCCTCTCCTGTACAGATCTTGTTTTCATATAAAGCGTACTTTTCACGTACATTGACGGGTGCCAGATTGGGCATGACAACATTGGCCCCTGCCTTCAGACCCATCTCCCTGCCCAGGGGATGAATGGTCCCAAGCGCTGTCGTCGCAGGCAGAAGGACATAAGGAAACATCAGCCGCAGGATCGATAAAAGACGCAGGGTCAGCTTAAAGCTGCCGTCCGGACAATGCCCGAAGGGCGTATCCTCATGATGAATGAAGGGTCCGACACCGATCATATCCGGCGACAGGTCCTGCAGAAAACGCAGGTCCTTCAGCAGCTGGACCGTCCCCTGGCCGGGGGAGCCCACCATAAAGCCCGCGCCTACCTGATAACCGATCTCCTTCAGGTCCCGAAGGCACTGTTTTCGGTGCAGCGGCGACATGGCTGCCGGATGCAGCTGCCTGTAATGGTCATCGTCCGCCGTCTCATGCCGCAGCAGATATCTGTTGGCACCGGCCCGGTAAAAGGCCTCATAGGAAGCCCTGGGCCACTCGCCCGCGGACAATGTGATGGCGCAGTCCGGATAAAGGCTGCGGATTTTCTCCACCAGGCTGCACATGCGGGCCTCTGTGAAGTACGGATCCTCTCCTCCCTGAAGGACGAAGGTCCGAAAGCCCAG
>CADAIF010000195.1 GCA_902787905.1 uncultured Lachnospiraceae bacterium | reverse complement strand
CGGTACGGTGATCCGGACCGGGACAGCGGCCACGGGCTATACCTATCAGATCAAGTGGACTGATCAGGTATTCGGTTCTGAAGACAGCTGGCACGGCACCGTTTATGTCAAAGCCAGGGAGGACTTTATAGGCGGCAATGCCGTCAGGACCAACCAGTCGGCTGAAATACAGGCCAGGAGCTTTAAGGTTCAGGGAACCTCCGGCTTTGTAAGCTTTAATCAGGAAGGCCTGACGAAGGGACACAGGACACCGGAGTCGCCCAGAGTGAATGTTAACGAGCTGCATTTCAACCATAATCAGTCGGAATGGACCGTATATCTTGGAACAGAGGTCAACCCCAGGGAGGCCCTGGAGAGACTATACGGCAGCATCATCGTGGATGAAGTCGTCACCGCCGGTCTGGATACAGACGGCAATAAGCTGAAGGACATGGTGGACGGCGATAAGGCGCGGTACAGTTTTAATTATGAAGAATCCATTCTCGACCAGAGACCCCTCATCGATGGCGGACAGCATATCACCTTCCCCCTGAAGGATGTGGTTCCCCTGACTGCCGAAGACTGGGATGCCATCATCGCCCAGGCGGAAAAGGATGAAGATGATGATGAAAATACCGTGAATGAAGGCCTGAATATCGTCTATGACGCCTATGGTCAGGACTGTCCGGGAACCTTTAATATCAAGCTGACCCAAAATCACGATACGGAAAGTCATGTGACGGATCAGGTCGGGAAACCGGTGGAGACCTATACACTGACTATCCTGTTCAAACCGGATTATGTGCATGTGCCTGAAGGTCAGGGCGGTACGGATCCCATGGAATTCCATACCGGTACCTTTGGAACAGCTTATCAGGGGCATGCCGCAGGTACAGAGGACAGTAATAACATTCATAAGATCAATGTCTACGCCAAGCCTTTGGATGTTCACAAGGAGGATCCGAACGGAGACCTGATTTTGGATTCACCGGCCACCTTCCGGCTGCTCAGAGCCTGGACCGCGGATGATGCGGCGGATGAAGACAGTCAGACCAGAAAGGTGACTCTGACTGCGGCCGATGGCTACACCCTTAATGGCAATGCCATGACCGGAGACTTCTACCTGGTTGAGGAGAAGGCAACAGAAGACGGCGTGGCTCACTTTGGGACAGGGACGGATGTGACAAAGCTTTTGAACGCGTCCAAAGACCCCTATTACCTGATCGAGTGGACAGCGCCTCAGAATTACAAGAAGGATCTGAATGCAAAGACGATCACTGTAGAACCCGGAGACAACCTTTACTCGTCTCTGGATAATCCTGAAACGGTCGATGTCAATGAGTCTGTGTCTCTGACTGAGGCCCAGATCAAAACGGCCCAGGATCCGCCGGCCTACAACTGGAATCAGGGTGTCCGGCTTAAAGCAGATGATGCACCGGCTGCCTATTATGACGCTGCAGAGGTTCAGACCAATACCGGCAGCAGAACCTATGTGATCAGCACCGATACAGAAGGAGCTTTCAGGCTTCACGTTCTGAATGAGGTGGATGAAAAGGATGTCAGGCTGGTTAAGGTCGGCGTGATCAACACGGATCCCGACGCGGAGCAGACCAATCTGGCCGGCGCGGAATTTACCATCTATCACGCTGCGGGAGACCGGCTGGATACCAAAGGTGAAGTAGTCGTCATAGGCTCCGGCACCAATGCCAAACGGCTGGAAAAGCTTAAGTCCCAGGAAACCACGGGTCTGATCTGGGAGGGCAGGCTTCCGGCAGGCGTCTATCTGCTGGAGGAAACAGATGCCCCTGAAAGCTATAACAGGCTTCAGGTCATGATTCGTCTGAATGTCACCGCTGACGGCGTGGATGTCTCGGTCGTGGGGGCTGCAGGCAGTCCGGATACTTATGTCCGCAAGGAGGAAAGTGCCGGAAATCCGGTCTGCACCATCAAGGTCGTCAATCTGGGAGGCGTAGAGCTGCCTGATGCGGGCGGCCCCGGTACCACACTGCTCAGTCTTCTGGGCATCCTGCTGGCCTGCCTGGCCGGCACCGGACTCCTGCTGAAAAAGCGTGGACGATCCGCTTAAATGAAGTAGTACTGTAAACTATTCTGGCCTGCCTGGTTCTTTGCGGAACCGGGCAGGCTTAGGGCCTGTTATCGGTCGGCTGCTGCAGAGCTGGTCTGCATGCATTTTGCCCGACCCGGCAAAGTGTACGGAGATGAGTTCTGCAGTCTGACTTTTAAGTAAATCCCAAAATGAATCGGCGGGATAAGAGGTTCGAAAGGGAGGATGATTATGAATATCCAGAAAAGAATTGATAAAAAGCTGAGAGAAAAGGGCAAGATGAAGCGCTGGCACAAGATCGTGACAGCCCTGGCCTGCGTGGTCGTTTTCTGTACCACCTACGCCCTGATCCTGCCTGCGGTGACAATGGAACGGGAACCTTACTGCGGCGACCCGGAGCATGAGCACACGCTGGCCTGCTACTCCAACCCCCATGCGGATGTGGAGGAGGCCGGCGACTGGGAGGCCTCTTTGGCATCTGTCACGCTGACAGATGATCCGGGGGCCAATGTGGCTGCCATTGCCCGTTCTCAGGAGGGCTATCGGGAGAGTGAAAAGAATTATGCTGTCATGGAGGACGGCGAGACAAAGAAGGGCTACACTCGTTACGGTGCCTGGTACGGCGATGCCTACGCCGACTGGGACGGTATGTTTGCATCCTTCTGTCTTTATTATGCGGGTGTACCGGATATGCCCCTGGCCCGTGACTGCGCGGAATGGACGGAGGTCCTTTCTGCCCGCGGTCTTTATGTGAGCCCGGAGGGCTATGCTCCCAAG
>CADAIF010000194.1 GCA_902787905.1 uncultured Lachnospiraceae bacterium | reverse complement strand
CATTGACATAAGCCTCCAGCGCCTCATCCGGAATCAGCTTCTCATAATCGATACCCTCGAACAGTGCTTCGCTCATGCCGATGGTCACATCTGCCGCAGCTTCTGCCTGATCAGTTTCTGCCGTCACTTCAGAAATTGAATATTCCGTAAACAGTTCGGTATTGAACTTATCGACAAAGGACTGGATACTGGTCTTGACATCATCACCGGCCTGCGCCTCATCAAGCCCCAGGGCCTCATAGAGATCTGCCGGTGTGAACCAGCTGTCCCAGAAAACGTCCCCCGCCATATCCTCTATGCAGCAGCCTTTCGCGGTCTCCACATCATTGCTTACCAAAGCGCCGAGGAACCGGTCTGCCACAACCCTTGCCGCCTCGGCATCAGACTGGGTCTCGGCTGCTTCCGTGACTGCTTCGGTCGCGGCTTCAGTGGCGGCTGCGGTCTCTGCTTTGCCGGTCTCCTTAGGTGCGGCACTTTGCCCGCATCCGGCAAGCATCAGCAATACAGCCAAAAGCAAAGCTGTCAGTTTCAAGCATTGTCTTTTCATCCTTTACGTACCCCCTTTACGGACAGATCTGTCGGAAAAACCGGTCCGAAAATATTGCAAATGCAGAGCACTCTTGCAGACCGTCCTTCCACAATTATAACGTTTACTCGACAATTTAATATGTATTGACTATTATATTATAAAATGGCAGTCTGCTTTTGTAAATATCATGACGAAAAAACGGCTATGAAAATTCTGCTAAAATCATTTGACATGACCTGTAAATCTGCTGTATCTTAATAGGTATACATATAGGGTGCTACATATATCTGTATAGGGTACTACTTTATCCTATTTTGGCATATTGGTTCTTATTTTCTTCAGTGAGGGATTATAATAAACCCATGGATAATTCATTAAAGCCTTTAAAAAATAAGGTCAGCATCACCCTGGACGAGGACGTCATCAGGAAAATACGTGAACTGGCGGATTCCGACGACCGCAATTTCAGCCAGTACATCAACCTGGTCCTGAAGAAGCATATCCAGGACAGTAAAGAAAAATGCTGATCCAAGTCTGTTTTTCTCCTTGTTCTTAAAATAATATCCGTTAATGAAGCGGGCTGCCCGGCCTTTTTAAAAGTCTGCGGCACCATCCCGCTCCCTTTTCGTGTAAAAATGCTCACAGAGCCTCCTGTGAGCATTTTACTATATATCGACTTATAATTGGTGGGCTGTCAGCCCACAGTCAGCTTTCCGAAAGATCCTGCAGAAATCCCATGGAAAAGGGACCGGTGATGCTGGCCATCAGTGTCCCGTCGTCTGCATAAACCTCAACGATGTAGGTCTCTTCAAAGAGTTTTTCTTCAAGACTGCTGATCTGAACAGTGGTTTCGCAGTATTCACCGTTTTTAAAGACCTCCTCCGAGGTCCAGCTGCGGCTTTCTCCGTTCGCCTGCCTTGTAATGACTAAACGGACATGCGTCCCGTCCCGAGTGCCGCCCGATATCCTGATACGGATCATGGCCGCCTGTTCCGCCCCGACCAGGTAACCCATGCCGGTCTCGATCCGGGCATGCCAGGTGCTCATGATGTCCCTCAATTCCTCAGCGCCGGAATAATTCTCCGACAGAAGATGGTCTAAATAACTGTAAGCCTTCTCATCCGGAGTTTCCTGAACCAGCGTACAGTAACTGTATTCCGCATCCAGGCGTTTCTGATCCGCTTCTTTATAACCGGGAATATTCGCAAACAGATCCGCCGCTTCATCATACAGTTCCTTCGAAGCCGCCTGCTGGGCCTTCAGATAGTCCACTTCCAGTGTCTTCTCCGCCACAGCCGTCTCACCCGGTGCTTCATAATCCGCAAGGATCTCATAAAACTTTATAGCTTCATTATAGGCGCCTTCATCCTTTTTGGCGTCAGCACATGCCAGCACAGATTCATAATAGGTTCTGAAAAGCGTCTCTGCCCCTTCGTAATCTGCACGCACCAGCTGAGAAAAAAACTTCAGACCGGACTCTGCATTGTAGGGGGTCGGCAGCTGCTGAAAATTCCGGGTCCACTTTTCCGACTTCTCCACGCAGGCCTTCGTCACAGCTTCCAGTTCTTCCGCCTCATCGGGCATCCCTTTGAGATATTTCCGGATGGCCAGCGCCTCATCCCACCGGTTCTCATATATCAGATACTGAATCTGGCCGCTGACGGCAATCTCCTCTGCGGTCCGGGCGTCAACGCCCAGGTCCTGAATCTCAGAAAGATAGGTGAGCGCCGCCTGGCCCAGATACAGCCCGGTATCCTGAAGCTCTCCCGTATCGTCAGATGTACACTTACAGATCATGGTTTCCGCAATGCCCCTGAACTGCTTTTTCTGCTCGTCAGTCATTTTCTCGTAGGGCCACATTTGCAGCACCAGCTTACTCCTCCTGGCGATCTCACCGGCCTGGGCAAAAAATTCCGACAGGGTCTGCAGTTCCGCCGCCATGGCGGCCTGCCTCTGGGGCGGCACCTACGCCCTCGGCTGGGTGAGCGAGCACTTCCTGGCCGGCGCCATGGGCACCGGCACGCTCGTGTGCTTTGCCCTCGGCGTGACCCTCGTGGTCTGCTTCCTCCTGCGGCTCAACTTCGCCCTCGGCGCCATCGTCTGCCTCATGCACGACGTGTGCATCTCCCTGGGCGTGCTCGCCATCATGGGCGTGGACGTGGACCTCAACGTCCTGGCGGCCATCCTGACCATCATCGGCTACTCCCTCAACGACACCATCATCGTCTACGACCGCCTGCGCGAGAACCTGCGCACCCACCAGGACAGGCAGCTCGACTACCTCATCAACCGCAAGGCCTT
>CADAIF010000193.1 GCA_902787905.1 uncultured Lachnospiraceae bacterium | reverse complement strand
CGGCCGCCGGTTTCGCCAGGCTGAAGTTAACGACCTCGGTATCAGAAGTCAGGAGCACCGGATTGCCCAGGTATGTCGCAATGACAGGCAGCGGCATGGCTGTATCATAGACCGCTGTGATGTCGTCTGTCTCAAAACTCAGACCGTCCGGCTGGACGATATGCAGCTTCAGGGAACCCACGGTCTTCTCTCCGACCTTCAGTTCCACCGTCGCCGTACCGGTTTTAAGTGCTGTAAAAATACCCTCATCGGAAATCTCACCGATGGAAGGATCGCTGACCGCCCACCCGGCGTCCTCAGGAATCTCGGCCGCACCGCCGGAGGCGCTGACGCCTACAGCGTTGATCTGCATCTTCGCGCCTTCAGACAGATAGGTATACTCTGCGTTCAGAGAAGCATGATCGAATTCTGTGCTGCCCTGAGCCGTGGAAACCACCAGCAGAGAGGAGCTGACACGTCTTTCGAAACCATCGGAAGGTCTGTTGACGATGGACAGCTCGTTCTCACCCTCCTGCTTGGCGGAGAAGGTCGTGGAGCCGCCGCCGTCAAGATTGATCGCGGTCACACAGCCGGCCTCCAGCATGATCTGGGCGATCTCGATGGCACTGCCGCCTGCGGAATAAGGATACTGACGGCCGTCCAGGACCATCATGACCACCTGACCGTCCTCTGTGATACCCACGCAGGTTCTGGAAGCACGGTCATTATAATAATTGGTCGTAGATGTAATATAGACCTTGCCGTTTTTGACAAGATAAGCGCCGCCGCCGATAGCTTCCTTAATCTGATCTTTGTAGGCATACCACTCGGTGCTGCCGCCGATGATGGGTGTCCCATCCTTTAAGATGCCGAAGAAATTCTCACTGCCGACACCATTGTACTCGGTACCTTCCATCACAAGGGCGCCGGCGGGTTTGCCGGAAGACATGTTAAAGAAGTCTGCATTGGTGCTGACAACGGGTGTGCCGCCGTCAGGATGGTTTTTCTGCCAGGCCTTCACCTGGTCAGATACGGACTGCATGCCCCATGCAGAGCCGCTGTTATTGTTGTAGTTGGCATAGATCTCCAGATCATCCCTGGCCACATCCACGGTAGCTGTGTAGTAAACGATCTGTTTGTCGTCCGCTGTCAGCGCGTAGCGGATAGTCTGCCTGACACCGGGTGCCAGCGTGGAACTGGAGGATGAGAATACGGAGTAATAATCGTTGCTGGGAAGGTCTTCATCCGAATCCTGAGTCTCCGGATCTGTCCCTGTCTGGAAAGCCAGATTGGCCAGATAATCCGCCCATGCCCAGCAGGCGGCTGTCCTCAGATCCTCACTTGCGCCCTGCTCATAGGCCTGGGCCCCGGAGGAGGGATAAACGCTGGTGATCGCATTTCTCAGAGACGCCTTATCCTCTATATTGGGGAAGCGGTTGTTAATAAAAAGCTTTGCCCGGGAATAGATATTGGTATCCTCGGCATAGTAAGCCGTGATGGCGTCACTCAGCTTCATGCCCTGCATCAGGTTCAGACCGATGCCGACAGCGTCCAGCTTGCCGCGGATCTCCAGAATGCCGAAGCCCTGGTCGCCCTCAACGCCAAGATAATCCTTTCGGATGTTCTTTGCCATCTCCTCGGTGCTGCTGCCGGAAACATCTGCCGCGGCTGTCGTCAGCTCCGCCACATCCATAGCCCAGATTGCCAGATCCTGGTTCTTGGAGTCTTTGGCCACCATGGCAATGGCACCCATCATTTCAGACAGGTTGAACTGTTCATTGGTCACCGGGGTCATGGAAAGACCGTAGCCCTGGAAGCAGGATGTGCTGGTGCCATTGGCCGCGTTCTGGCTTTCCACATAAGCGGCGAAATTGCTGTCCAGAGTGCCCACAAGGGTTTCCTTGTCGGCCGGTGTATAGTACTGGTTGCTGAGAACCGCATAGTTCAGAACCAGCCAGACGGCATAGCTGCTGTTGCCGGAAGCGTAGGCGTCAGCGTAGGTTTCCAAGGTCCTCAGCTGCTCCATGAAGACTTCCATATCTACGGAATGCGTCTTGTCATCAACCTCATCATCGTCATTGTCCGCTGTCTCAGGCAGATCGATCAGGTCCGCCAGATAATCGGCAAAAGCGTAGACACAGGCCTGTCTCTGCAGATCATAGCCCTCGTCCAGGCCTCTGGAGGATTCCAGCATGGAAATACCGAAGTTCCCGCTGTAAGCAGCCAGCATATCCTTGCGCAGTCTCGTTTTAGACCTGGCATAGGGGAAACGGCTGCTGACAAAGGACTGAGCCCTGGCCGGATCGGAAAGCTGCGCTGTAAAATAGCTTTCAAAAGTCGAATAGAGATCGACATTATCGTTCATCACCGTGGAGATGATATTGTAGGCGTCCAGGTCAGCGTAAATATCTTCCTGACCAAAGGAACCCTCACTGATATATTTACCCAGATAGTCTGAGCGGACTGTCGCCGCCATAGCCTCCAGGTCATCTCCGGTCACGCCGCCCTGCTGTACCTGATAGAGCAGGTCAACCAGGTCGCCGGCCCAGCCGCCGAGATCCGCGCTGTCCTTGGGATTGGACGCGGCCCTGTTATGGTAGGTGATGTCCATCACGCCAAAGATGTGGTTCAGCTCACAGTCCTGACCGTTAGGCGCGGAAAAGACCTGAAGATCCTTCATGGCTGAAGCATTGGTGCCGTTGGCCGCATCCTGCTGCGCCACATAATCTTTAAAATCTGTCAGCTCGGCGCCGGCCAGTACATCCAGGGTATTGTCAAGCAGAATGTTTTCGGGAACGGTGACGGTAGCCTTGGTTCCATCTCCGCTGATCGTAGTCTTCCCGATCACCCGCATACCCTTGTTCGCGGATGTCGCCGTAAACGTGGTGCCGTTCAGAATGTTCAGGGTGCCGCGCATCAGGATGTCC
>CADAIF010000192.1 GCA_902787905.1 uncultured Lachnospiraceae bacterium | reverse complement strand
GCCTCTTCCTGAAATACGGTGAGGGCGGTAGGCTTAAGGTTCTTGTCGCTCCCGAAAAGGCCAAAGTCCTTGAGGAGAAGGGTTATGTCGGCAAGGAAGTCGTTTTCGGCATCAGGCCTGAGGATGTCCATGCCGCAGGAAGATACAATGATTCCGGCGACCATAACAGCCTGGATACCACTGTCAGAGTCTTCGAGCTTCTCGGTGCCGAGGTCTTCTTATACCTGACCGTGGATGGTATGGATATCACCTGCCGTGAGCATCCGTCCACCAAGGCTAAGCCGGGTGATCCGATTAAGATCGCTTTTGATATCGATAAGATCCATGTCTTTGACAAAGAGACTCAGGAGACGATCACCAACTAGAAGTATCAGGTTGTTTCTTAATGAGGGGATACACGCTTGTATCCCCTTTCTTTTTCGTGTAGAATAGAGGCAGTCAGGAAAAAGGAGGACATCATATAAAATGGCATATAATCAAATGCTGCAGACGACGATCGAAGGCGTGAAGGGCATTGCCAGGACGGATCTGTGTCTCATGAATACAGACGGCAGTATCGCGGCCTCCACCATCGAAGGGGCGGATCAGTTTACGGATCCGGTCCTGAAATTTATCCAGTCACCCGCGGAGATCCAGGTGGTGCAGGGCTATCAGTATTTCAAGATCTTCGACGGAAGCAGCCTGGAATATGTGCTGCTGATGCGGGGGGATACCGATGACCTTTATACTATCGGCAAGCTGGTCGCTTTCCAGATCCAGAACCTGCTTTCCGCCTATAAGGACAGGTATGACAAGGAGAATTTCATAAAGAACATTCTGCTGGACAATATGCTGCTGGTGGATATTTACAATAAAGCCAAAAAGCTCCATATCGATGTGGAGAGCAGGCGCTGCGTCATTATCATTGAGACAAAGCGGAGCAGGGACAATGCGGCCATGGAGATCGTCCGGGGCCTGATCGCGGGCCGTTCCAGGGATTTCCTGACAGCCGTATCCGAGGATAACATGATCCTGGTCAGAGAAGTTGGGCGGCAGGAGGATTACGCAAAGCTGCATCAGCTCTGCACGACCATTGTAGATGTCCTGAACACCGAGGCCATGGCCAATGCCAGAGTCTCTTACGGCACCATTATTTCCAGTCTGAAGGATCTTTCCCGCTCCTATAAGGAAGCCCAGATGGCTCTGGATGTCGGCAAGATCTTTTATCAGGAGCAGCACGTGGCCGCCTACAACAGGCTGGGGATCGGCCGACTCATCTATCAGCTGCCAGTGCCTCTGTGCCGTATGTTCATTGAGGAGATCTTTCCGGATACCTCTCCGGATGAACTGGATGACGAGACCCTGGTCTCTATCCGGAAGTTCTTCGAGAACAGTCTGAATGTGTCCGAGACAGCCCGCCAGCTCTACATTCACAGGAATACCCTGGTCTACCGTCTGGAGAAGGTCAGCAAGGCCACAGGCCTGGATCTGAGAAGCTTTGACGACGCGATCATTTTCGAGATCGCCATGATGGTTGTCAGATATATGCGATATCTGGAAGACAAGGAAACATTTTAACGATCTTTATGTTTTTTTTTCGATAAGACTTATTCTATTCTTGAAAAGGAAACGCTTACATACTATAATAGATACGATATACAGGTAGGATGGCAGAGTATCTTTTTCATCGAAAAACAGACATCATTTTGACAAAGAGATGAAGAGGTGATTCCATTTTTTTTCGTAACAGAAACAGAACAGGACTTCTGCTGATCCTTATGTCCGTCATCGTCATTTTTTCCGGCGGATGCGGCAGGCTGCTCGCGAAGGACGCTTCGGACCATATCTTTACCATGGGTACGGTTTTTGAAGTCAGGGCCATCGGGCGGAAGGCGGAGGCTTCCATCAGGGAGGCGGAATCCGCGCTTTATACCTGCGAATCTGACATTTCCTGGCGGAAGGAGGGCAGCGTGCCTGCCCTTTTTAACGAGGATGGCAGGGCGGATGCTTCCCGGATTTCCGGTCTTATGGAAATGACCCTTCAGGTCAGCCGTGACAGTAACGGCGCTCTGGACCCAACGGTGCTTCCCCTGTCGAAGCTCTGGCAGTTTGACAGCTTCGGGGAGGCGGATTTCGACCCGGATCAGGTCGTGGTGCCTGAGGCGGAGGCCATCAGCAATGCACTTGAGTCAGTGGACTGGGAAAGGCTGGTCTATGACCCGGAAAGCCACCTTCTGACCTGCGAGGATCCGTCAGTGACCATGGAGCTTGGCGCTGTGGGCAAGGGTTATGCCATTGACTGTGCGCTGGCTTCAATGAAGTCTCAGGGTCTTGTGGGCGGCATGATCAACGCCGGCAGTTCCATTGCTGTTTTCGGCAGCAAGCAGGATGGCAATGCCTTTAATGTGGCGCTTCGTGACCCCAGGGGCAGTCTGGAAGACTATATCGGTGTTCTTCACGTCAGTGACCTCTGTATCTCCACTTCGGGGGATTATGAGCGTTACTTCATCCGTGACGGTGTCCGTTATCATCACATTCTGGACCCGCGTACGGGAAGGCCGGCGGACAGCGGTCTCATGCAGGTGACCATCCTCAGTGAGGACTGTGCGCTCGGGGACGCCCTTTCCACAGCATGTTTTGTGCTCGGTCTTGACGAGGGCATGGCTCTGGCCCGGCAGTACGGTGTGTCCGCAATCTTTGTGGATACCGAAAGGCGGGTCTGGCTCAGTGACCCGTCGGTGTCTGAGCTGCTGGATTTTTCCGGTGAGGACAAAGGGTATATCATCATGGGATTATAACCTGACCGGTTCAGGTTATGAATAAACTTTTCTGGAAGTCATTCCAAGAACATAAGAGGAGGATTCAAATGGCAAAACAAGTAAGTCTTCTTGGCCGCCTGGGCTTTGTAAAGAGTCCCGGAGCACCTGTGCCTCACAGGAAACACA
>CADAIF010000191.1 GCA_902787905.1 uncultured Lachnospiraceae bacterium | reverse complement strand
AGGGCGATTTTTCCTGCCCGTTCTGTGACATATACTCCAAATTCGAGCAAAACGAGCTCGATCTTATCCTCGGCGCGTCGATGATGGAGCCGGACGTCCGCATAAAAACGAACCGTCAGGGCTTTTGCCGTCTCCACTACGGGAAGATGCTGCGCGCGTCGAAGAAGCTGCCCGTCGCGCTGCCGGAGCAGGTCCACTCAAAGTCCCACGGCGCGGTGAAGGTGAGCTTCGGGAACTTGCTGCCCTCGGAGAAGTCCACGCACATATAGAAGCTGCCCTCGCCGCAGTCGAAGTCGCACATGATCTCATAGAGAATGTACTGTAATTCATCACCGCTTTCGGCACTGTAGAAGTAGGGGTCTCCATTGGCATCCTTTGAAGCGATATCATACAGGAGTATAGACCCCTTTTTCACATCCTTCATACTCAGGCCGATGGTGATAAGGGTCACGCCCTGTGACTTAAGAGCATTGGCCTCAGCGGTGGTCAGACCGATCAGTCTCTCTGTCTCCTTTCCAAGATCATTTCCCAGATCCCCCGGATGCTGACCACTGCCATACTGAGGCGCGCCGTCAGTGATCAGAATAGCGTATTTGGTAGCGCTGTTCTCCCAGTGGAAGTTTCGGGCATCCGCTAAGGCAGTGTCTGTCCTTGTACCGCCTGCGTAGGTATAGGAAATCGTGATATCATCCTTATTCTTCACGGATTTGAATTCATGATCCGAATTATTTACCTCCTTGCAGAAAGTGTTCCAGGCCACCTTGACATTGGGGCTGTTAGTCTCGGCCTGGGCCAGAGACAGAGAATTAATGATCTCATTCAGCTCGTTGATGGTGGCATCCAGACTGGACTGCTCATAATTTCTTCTCTGCATCGGATAATCATCATCCTCATAGAGGGGATAATGGGTTCCTGCGGGATCCGCACCGAAATTGGCATTGGAGGCTCCGATAGTCCTTAAATTTCCGCTGTAGGAGCTCTCACCCGGATAATAGGAGGCATCGATTCTTTTCCATACACCGTCCTCATAGGTGATCCGGAACACGGTAGCCCTGGTGGACTTCTCGGCAATCACATAATAAGTCTTTGAGGTATCCAGGCCGATGTCCTGCCAGTAGTAACGGTCCGTGACATGGTGATTTCCCGCATTATGCCCGGCTGTCTCCTCATTCAGCCTCCAGATATCCACATCACTCAGGCCATCAATCGCTTTCAGCCTGGAGGGGAATTTCATGGAACCGGAGACATCCAGAATGAAGCCCAGATCCACGATGCCCTTAAAGGTTTCCAGGTTGGATTTTCCTGTGAGGTCTACACGGTAGATTCTGTTTTCATAATCATAGACCTCCGCAGTCTTTGTGGTCTCTTTATCATCCAGAGGCACCTGTTTTTCCTTAAAAGCGGCCAGCCACTTTGCCAGGGATTCCTTGTCGATGATCCGGCCTTCCTTCTCATCCTCCGTGGGCTGCCAGGCAGGATTTCTCTTAAAGTGGGCCGTCAGCAGACTTCCCTGATAGGGAATGGACAGCCTGTCGGCATTGATCACTGCCCCATAGTTCAGACGTGTTCCATTCAGATCCCAGTAGTCAAACAGGTACTTGTCACTCTGGGGCACAGCCGTGATCTGATACCGGTTATTCTTGGCGGTATTGGTTACCGTATCATACTCGGCATCGGTGACGCTTTGGCCGTCTTTATCTGTACCGGTGACCTTGCCCATGGCATAGTCCTCGGTAGTGACTGTGAACTGATACTTCTCCAGATTGCCCTGCTCATAGATAACGATACTGTTATAATCACTGCCGCGTCTTCCGGCAAACCAGCCGTCCTCGATAACAAGCTTTGTGGTATTGTAACCCTCCAGCTTAAAGCCGTTTCCTCTGCGGACCAGGGTCACATTATTGGCTCCTGTCTTCACCAGAGGCTCATTATTGGGATTGTCCCAGGGAAAGGTGGTGTCCCAGTTCAGAGCCAGGCTCTTGGAATTGTCCATGCTCGGGCGGATATTATAATAGGGGATACCGTTATTATCTGTATACACATAGACCAGTTTCCACTTGTAATTATAGTCCATGGTATTCAGGGTGCTCTCCACACCGTCACTGGCAGGGAAGGCCACAGTGGAGCCGTCCGTCTTCAATACATAGATCGTGCCGTTGACATTGGTATACAGGATAAACTCTTTATCATTCGTGATTCCGGAAAGATCGGTCACCGCGGCATCTGTCACCCGGACCTCAAAGCGCTCTCCGTTTTTCATGGTCACTGTCAGAGACTCTTCACTTTCGAAGGGCTTAAGGCTGATCAGTACCCAGTCTCCGGCCCTGACCACCCGGGCATTGATCTCTGCGATCTGCTCCTCTGTCAGGTCATTGCTGAAGCTGCTCTCAAGACCTGCCGCTTCCTTCATCCGGCCTACCGTGGTATCTGCATCGGCTTTACCCACCCACACCAGGTCGGGATCAGAAAACTCTGCCTTCTCAACACCGGCGATAAAGGTTTCCCTGTCCAGGTCTGTAATACTTAATATTTCAGCCAGTTCGGACAGGGTTGTGCTGCTGCCGCCGGACAGGCTGAAGTCATAGGTCTGACCATCCAGCTCATAGACAAAGTCCACGGTATAGACGACACCGTAAACGGAAAAGTGGTCCGCCTCAAAGGCAACGTTTATCTCGTCACCCGCCTCTAAGGTGCAGTCCACCGTCTCCGGCGCATCACCCAGATGAACCACCTGTACGTCACTGACGGGGGCCGGAGTCTCTGTCTGGGCCACGCTGATGCTTACCTTGACGCCATTTTCCGGCTGAATCTCATTTCCCGATGCGTCTGTAAAGGTGATGTCAAAGAAACGGGCATTGGTCCGGGACTGACTCAGATCCACATCCAGAAGCTCTTCAGACTGCCGGCTATACGCATTAACATCTCTCTTCTTTGTGATCTCGCTGACAGAGAGGGTCACATCCTCCGGGAATCCGGCTTCCTCCGTGTATTCCACGGTCACCGTATAA
>CADAIF010000190.1 GCA_902787905.1 uncultured Lachnospiraceae bacterium | reverse complement strand
GGACGGTAGCCGTCATCATACTCCTGATCATCGGCTACTACATGGTCTCGGCCCTGTTTTCCGGGTCGGAAGACGGGGAGGGTGAGGTGGCCCTTCATATCAGGGCCTACCAGATGGCCAGAAATGAGTGGCTGGCAGGCATGCCGCCCAGGGAGGATGTCGTCTCTCCGGAGGAAGTGGCTCAGGATCCCGCCATGGCTTTCGAACTCTATCATCATATATTGCCGGACCTTCTGTATCCCTCCAGGTGGACCTATGACCATCTGGGGATCCAGATCGAGCTGCCGGAAAGAAAGGATGCTGAAGTATGGCAAAGATCGTACTGATCGACGGACACAGTATACTGAACAGGGCCTTTTACGGCGTTCCCCTCCTGTCCAACAGTGAGGGCCTTCATACGAACGCTGTCTATGGCTTTCTGAACATCATGTTCAAGGTTCTGGACGAGGAGCATGCGGATGCGCTGGCAGTGGCATTTGACGTTCACGCGCCGACCTTCCGCCATGACATGTATGCTGACTATAAAGGAACCCGTAAACCCATGCAGGAGGAGCTGAGGGAGCAGGTGCCGGTCATGAAGCAGGTGCTTCAGGCCATGCAGATCGTGACCCTGGAGCGGGCCGGCTACGAGGCGGATGATATCCTGGGAACGCTGGCTGCCCGCTGTGAGGCTCTGGGCTATGATGTCTCCGTGATCTCGGGTGACCGGGACCTTCTGCAGCTGGCCACGGACCGTGTCCGGATCCGGATCCCCAAGACTCGGAAGACGGGGACTGAGGTGGAGGACTACTACGCTGCGGATGTTATGGCAGCCTATCAGGTCACGCCCAGAGAATTTATCGACATGAAGGCCCTGATGGGAGATGCCTCTGACAACATTCCCGGCGTGCCCGGAATCGGAGAGAAGACGGCCGGCAAGATCATCCAGACCTATCATACCATCGAGGAGGCTTACGCCCATGTGGATGAGCTTAAGCCTAAAAAGGCTGCGGAGAATCTGAAGACCTATTATGATCAGGCCCTTTTCTGCAGGCAGCTGGTCACCATCAAGACGGACTGTGAGATCGAGTTTGATCCCGAAAAAGCGGGAACCGAACATATGTTCAACGCAGAATCCTATCAGCTGCTGAAGCGTCTGGAGCTGAAGCAGATCCTGAAACGCTTCGATGACGCTTCGGCTCTGGCCGGTGTCGAGACCAGAGAACTGGAGATCTTAAAGAACGCATCTGACTGTGAGGCCTTTGTCCGGAATTTCCCGGAGGGAGAGGCTCTGGGCATGCGATATTTCCATGAAGGGGATTTTGAGGGCTTTGCGGCTGCGGGCCGGGAGATCGGGCCGGTCTTTATGATGGCGTCAGCAGCGCTGTCTGCGGAAAAGATCCGTGAACTTGCCATGGCCCTGATCGCCAAAGCCGGCAGAACCTATGCGGACGACTTAAAGCCCCAGCTTTCCGATCTGCCGCTGACCAGGGCGGATCCGGTGACAGATGTGGCCATCCAGGCTTATCTGGTGAATCCGCTGAAGGATAATTATCAGTGCGATTCCCTGGCTCTGGAGCATCTGGGTCAGACCCTGCCCTCCAGAACAGATTATCTGAAAAAGCTGAGTCTCAGTCAGGCCGTGGATCAGGCTGGGAAGGAGCTTCGGGATTATATCGCCCAGGAAGCGGTCACCCCCCTTCAGGTGGGACCGGTGTTGGAGGCGCGCCTGAAGGAACTGGAGATGACGCGGCTTTTTGAGGAGATAGAGATGCCTCTGGTCTATGTCCTTCATGACATGGAGGCGGCCGGCATCTGCGTGGAGAAGGAAGCCCTGGCCGAGTATGGCCGGCAGCTGACAGGCAGGATCTCCGAGCTGGAGCATAATATCTACGCCCTGGCGGGGGAGGAGTTTAATATTCAGTCACCCAAACAGCTGGGCGTCGTCCTTTTCGAACATATGCACCTGCCCTTTGGGAAGAAGACCAAAACGGGCTATTCCACATCTGCGGATGTACTGGAAAAGCTCCGTGAGCATGACCCCATTATCGGGCAGATCCTGGAATACAGGCAGCTGACCAAGCTGAAATCCACCTACGCTGACGGTCTGGCCGCCTATATCAGTCCCGAGGATCAGAGGATCCACGGCACCTTCAATCAGACCATCACGGCCACCGGCCGTATCAGCAGCACAGAGCCGAACCTGCAGAACATTCCGGTTCGGATGGAGCTGGGCCGAATGATCCGGAAGGTCTTTGTGCCGGGTGAGGGCTGCGTCTTTATCAATGCCGATTATTCCCAGATCGAACTGAGAGTCCTGGCCCATATGGCCGGGGATGCCCATCTGATCGAGGCCTACAGGCAGCATGCGGATATCCACAGGATCACGGCTTCGCAGGTTTTCCATGTGCCCTTCGATGAGGTCACGCCCCTGCAGAGGCGTAACGCGAAGGCCGTCAATTTCGGCATCGTCTACGGCATCAGCTCCTTCGGCCTGAGTCAGGATCTCAGCATTTCCCGTAAAGAGGCTGACGGTTATATCAAAAAGTACTTTGAAACCTATCCCGGTATCAAGAGCTTCCTGGACAAGGCGGTGGCGGACGCGAAGACCAGGGGCTATGCCGAGACGCTTTACGGACGGCGCAGGCCTGTGCCTGAGCTTTCTTCGGGCAACTTCATGCAGCGGTCCTTCGGCGAGCGCGTCGCCATGAATTCACCCATCCAGGGGACCGCGGCGGATATCATCAAGATCGCCATGATTAGGGTGGCTGACCGCCTGAAGCGGGAGGGCTTAAAGTCCAGACTGATCCTGCAGATCCACGATGAGCTTCTGATCGAGACGGCCGTGGATGAGCAGGAGGCAGTGAAAAAGATCCTGAAAGAGGAGATGATGGGGGCGGCCTCTCTGGCAGTGCCTCTGGAGATAGATATGAACAGCGGCAATAACTGGTACGATCTCAAATAGGGGGAGACATGAAAGTATACGGAATCACCGGCGGGGCCGGTACGGGAAAATCGGAAGTGATGAAGCTGCTCCGGGAACGCTTCGGAGCCTGTGTGATCTTATCGGATGATGTGGCCAGGGAGCTGATGATGCCGGGCCA
>CADAIF010000189.1 GCA_902787905.1 uncultured Lachnospiraceae bacterium | reverse complement strand
TGCGTATGGATTACAGCCATATGCGAACATGGATCGGCCATCAGTTATTAGCACCTTCTGCCTATGGGGATTATGACAAATCCCAGTTTTACCCGCTCCTGTTTGACCCGGATGAGAAAGTATCTTTATCTGATGTGTTCCATGTCATGCGTAACCGCTATGAGGGCACTCCATACAGTCCGGATGAGACCGGGCGCATTGATATGCGTGTCATCGGAACAGATACGGCACTCAGCGTCCATGTCCTTCAGATCTATCCTGACCTTCCGGCTGAAATGTCGGTCGTGACATGGGAAAGCCTCGCACCAGACGTCTATGGTGTTTATGTCCCACTTTCCAATTACTGCACCGGAGTCAGCAAGCCATACGGCGATGAGCAGTTGGAAGATGCCGGTCAGGACTTCGATACGCTCCATTATGCATGGTATGCCTTAAAAGACCTTAACACCATTGGGCTTCTTGATCCTAAGGTATATGGCGCGCCTGTAGCAGACTACTGGAAGGAAGCGGAAAAAGGCATGCTGTCAGGGATGCCTGCCGTGCTGGATGATGCCGCCAGCCTGCTTGAAAGTGATCCGGCTGCCGCAGCTTCTCGCATAACCGACTATTGCAATTATCTGCAGGAGCAGGCTTTTGCGGATACCCAGAGCATGTTGAATACCGTCACGTGGTACCTGAACCTGAATTCCAAGAGGACCATCAAGGCCTTCATGGAGGAAACGGGCGTATTGATCCAGTGCAACGCCGAGTTCTTCCTGGACAGGCGGACTGCCCGCAAGGCCCTTCATATGCTGAAAAAGGAACAGATCCATTTCCTGGGGTCGGACGCGCATAACCTGACCTTGCGTCAGCCCAACTTCGGGCCGGCGGCGGATCTGATCGAAAGAAAGCTGGGACCCTATGCCATGGAAAGGCTCCTGGATATTGCGGAGGACCTGATCGGTCCCGAAAGAGAGGCATTGGTATGAAAAAGAAAGGTGTTTATATCACCTGCGGCCTGGTTTGCCTGGCTGCGGCTGTCATTGCGAGCGGCAAGGCCTACTTAAGCAGCCATTCCGTTCCGGCGGACAAGTCGGCGGCTTTCGCCCCGACAGAAACCGAAGCACAGACCCAGGCGGCAACGGAGGTTACCGAAACCACACCGCCCACAACTGAAACAGAGGCTCCTTATGTCAGTCCGGTGGACTTTGCGGGCCTTAAGGAAGTCAATCCGGATATATACGCATGGCTTTCCATTGAGAATACGGAAACCAGCTACGCCATCGTTCAGGATCCGGAGGATGACAGTTATTATCTGACCCATAACAGTGACGGGGATTATTCTCCGGGCGGGGCTATTTTTTCCGAACATGTTTATAACGGCACGGATTTTCAGGATCCCGTGACCATTCTATACGGGCATTTCATGCGGGACGGCTCACTTTTCGGCAGCCTGCAGCCCGACTTTACCGATGATGAGTTCTTCGGGAAATCCCCGAAGATCACCGTGTACACGCCTGAGGCGGAGTACACCTACGGCGTCTTTGCCGCCGTGCCCTATTCCAACGACCACATCCTTTACTATCATCAGTTTGAGGATGAATACGCGTTTCAGGGCTTTTTTGACGAGGTCATGTCCACACGTGACCTGAGCGCGAAGTTTAATGAAAGCTACGCGCCTGAGCCGGGAGACAAGGTACTCATTTTATCCACCTGTCTGATCGGCAATAATCAGAATCGCTTTCTGGTCATGGGGAAAATGCTCCCTGGTGATCAGTAACCATATAAGCGAAATATTTTGGGAAAGGAGGTAACCCCGAAATGAAGAAAAAATTACTTTCTATCGTGGCTGTATTCACACTCGTACTTGCTATGGCAACAACTGCATTTGCTGATGAAGCAGTGCCCAGCGTTACCGCAGATGATCTTTCCGTTAAGATCACTGAGAGCAGTGAGCTTCCGTCTGAGTCTGAGATCGGCGCCGGCAACAAGGTGCTGAATGGTAAGTCTTATGACGCGACTCTGGTACACAAGGATGGCACAGCCGCTACAGCTGATGAGGCCGCAGCATACATCGCCAAGAATGGCGGTTCTATTACTGTTGATTTCTCCAGCGTAGTTGGCAGTGTTTCTCCTGTTAAGGTACTGCATAAGACAGGTGGTGCATGGCAGTCTGAGAGCTTTTCCGGTGCAAAGGTCACTGCCAAGAGCCTCAGCCCGTTCGCATTCATCGTCAAGGCAGATGCAGCTGACACCAGCGCAGCAAGCACTGGTTCAGGTGCAGCCACTAAGTCCCCGCAGACCGGTTACAATACTGCTGCATGGGCAGTTTCCGCAGTTCTCCTGGCACTTTGCGCAGGTTACTGTGCAGCCGCTGCGAGCAAGAAGGCGTCCAGGTAATCTGGATCTATCCGAGGGGTATTCGGCCTTCGGGCCGGGTGCCCTTTTTGGAAGTTAAAAAGAAGGAGGGATGACATGTCAAAACCGGTAAGCTTAAAAAAACGGAAGGCGGCGTTTATAGCCATTGCGGCTGTGATCATTGCGGCTGTCATATTTGCCCTCCTGTTTTTTGAGCATCTGGAAAAAAAGGCGGACAAGGTACCGGAAGGGGCCGGCACATCGGCCAGCCGGGTCTCGGAGGATACCACTCTTACCTACAACGGTAAGAATTATGTCTATAACGACCACCTGTCCACCCTGATGATCCTGGGCATTGACGATCCGGAGCTTACGGCATCGGATTATGTCCGAAACCAGAGCCAGTCAGATTTTATCCTGCTGGCCGTCTTTGACTCTGAGAAGAAAACCTGTCAGCTGATCCAGCTGAACCGGGACAGCATGACGGATATTCCTGTCATGGATGACCGCGGTCAGTTAATCGGCACCAATTTTGAGCAGCTGGCCCTGGCCCATACCTACGGCAACGGCCTTGACCAGAGCTGTAAAAACACAGAAAAAGCCGTATCCAATCTGATGTACGGCATTCCTATCGACCACTATTTCGCGGTAACCATGGACGCGATCCCCGTACTGAATGACCTGGCGGGGGGCGTCACTGTGAAGGTGGAAGATGATTTTACCGGCGTGGACGACACCCTGATCAAGGGGGAG
>CADAIF010000188.1 GCA_902787905.1 uncultured Lachnospiraceae bacterium | reverse complement strand
GTCAATTATGAATATTCCCGGTCCATTTTAAAGAACGGCTACAGCATAGAAGAGAACTTTAACTCTCTGGACCTTTTTTACTGGCTGGATGACGCGCTGATCGCCGAATACCCGGCCCTGACGGAGAAGAGTCTGGAGGATGTGTTCGTTCTGGGCAGCACAGTCTTTGTATTTGACGGGCAGGAGATCAATCTGGGCGGCAAGGATATGATCCAGGTTTCCGACCTGGAGTCCAGCGCTTTTGATTCTCTGAATATTACGACCACGGTGTCAGACGACGGCCTTCTGGAGGGCGAGATCCGTTATATCGTCAGCAACGGTGTAGCTGAAAAGCTGGGCACCCGTCTGGATAATATGATGAATGACCTGCTGCCGGCGGATGCGGAGCTCTCAAGTTCCGACGGCAATACCCGCAGGACTTACACCATGACCTTCTCCAGAGATACGGAGGAGGCCTATATGACGGCCATGAATAAGGCCCTGGGCTCCAATAACACGGTCTTTACGGCTTCCGCGGAAGGGGATTCCGAGGAGCTGTCGGCCAGGCAGTCCTTCGTCCTCTTTTTCGACGGCAGTTATTTCCTGGATTTTACCAATCCGAAGACCTATATGACCTATGTGCTGAAGGTGCCTTCCAAGTATACCCTGGAGGATCTGACCAGTACTTACGGTTTCCTGACAGAAAACAGTACCCACTACAGCAATGATCAGTGTGAGATCCAGGCAGTGGTCAGTTCATCGGATGAAGTGACCATGGTCATGGGTTTTGCCGTAGATATTGACGCGGTTTCCGTGAAGACGGACATCCTTTCGGAAAATCATCTGGAGCGGGAACTGACCTTTAAGCTGTCCTCGGATGCGGACGCCCTGATCGGTTCCAGTATCCAGGAGCGTCTCAAACAGACGGCTGAGGGCTGGCAGGGAGAGGGCAGTATGTCCGTGGATAAGGAGCCCCTGCTCAGTACGGTTCAGTATAAGATCACCCTGTCCGCAGTGTCTCCGGATAATCTGACGGCCATGACCCAGGCGGTTCTGGGCTCGGATACCGGCAGCTCCGGAACCTCTGAGGCGGTTTCTGCCTTTAACGGCGGCCCTCAGAAGCATACCAATCCATGGAAGGTGCATTACACGGTGGAGGATGTGCTGAACTTTTCAGGCTTTCTGAAGGGCTCCAATATCTCCAACGGTATATCCTACAGTCTGACCTATCCCAGACGTTATACGGCTTCCTTCACGGAAAATGACGCCTATGAGGATGCTCTGGCAGAGGGAGCTGTGATCTCCTGCAGCACCTTCAATAAGATCATGGCCGTTAAGTCCACGGCTGAGACCCTGAACATCGAAGGGATCACGATCTTTATCATCTGGGCGGTCATGCTGATCCTGATCATCGTGCTGGTGACGGTCAATATTGATCACATTATCCACTATTTGAATACGAAGACACTGGATGTGGAGGGAGAAGCCCTTTTCAGGGGGAAAAACCTGCGAACCCTGACCATCTGTCTGGCGGCCATGGTCTGCTTTGTGATCATGACCATCCGGCTGATCTTCAAGATCTACTGATGCGGATCGGCAATTGAATAAAGGCAAAAAGATACCCCCGGCAGACTGCCGGGGGTAATTGTTTATAAGCCGTAACGTTTTCTGGGTGCCTTTTCTTCATAGAGGGGTTTGCTTTCAAGATCAAAGCATTCCTCTTTCTGAATGGCCGCCTCCAGAAGAGAAGGATCCAGCGCGCAGCAGGTGACTGCGTGGACACAGCTGGGAAATTTCATACACATGAATTCATAGCAGCTGCGCTTTCTGTATCTCTCAGTAATCATCAGTCCTGAGGATAGAAGCCTGACGGAGCGTAGCTGAGGTTGATCATGATGTTCTTCATCTGCGTGTAGTGGTTCAGGATGACCTTATGGGTCTCACGACCGATACCGGACTCCTTGTAACCGCCGAAGGGTGAATGCTCCGGAATCTGGTTGTAGGTGTTGACCCACATACGTCCTGTCTCGATGCTTCTTGCGACACGGATCGCCTTGGCAATATCCTTTGTCCAGACGGCACCGCCCAGACCGTAAGTACTGTCATTAGCCATAGCGATGACTTCGTCGACGTCATGGAACTTGATCACAACAGCTACCGGCCCGAAGATCTCTTCCTGGGCAACACGCATGTTGTTGGTGACATTGGTCAGCAGGGTCGGACGCAGGAAGCAGCCCTTGGCCAGATCGCCGTCGGTGACTCTGAAACCGCCGCAGGCGACTGTAGCGCCTTCCTGTTTGCCGATCTCGATGTAGTTAAGGATCTTCTTAACCTGAGTCTCGTTGATCTGAGAAGCCATCTGAGTGGTGGGATCCAGGGGAAGACCGACCTTCACCTTATTGAAGGCCTCAACCAGCTTGCCGACGAACTCATCATAGAAGGTATCCTGTACGAAGATACGGCTGCCTGCGCAGCAGACCTGGCCCTGATTGAAGAGGATACCCAGCTGAGCGCCGTCGATCGCCTGGTCGATATCGCAGTCGTCGAAGAAGATGTTGGCACTCTTGCCGCCAAGCTCCAGAGTTGCGGGGATGATCTTGTCAGCTGCTGCCAACGCGACGTTTCGGCCGACCTCTGTGGAGCCTGTGAAGGCGAGTTTACGGAAGCCCGGATGATCCAGCATGTACTGGCCGCTCTTGGAACCGGAACCGGTGATGACGTTGAAGACACCTGCCGGAAGGACGCCGTCGATCAGACGGGCAAATTCAAGAACGGAAAGGCTGGTCTCACTGGACGGTTTGAAGACTGTGCAGTCGCCGGCCGCAAGAACGGGTGCCAGTTTCCAGGCTGCCATCAGGAACGGGAAGTTCCAGGGAACGATCTGACCGACAACGCCGATCGGTTCTCTGAGAATGATGGAGAGGAACTGCTCATCCAGTACAGAGGCCTGACCCTCTTCAGCGAGGATGCATCCTGCGAAATATCTGAAATGAGCTGCACTCATGGGCACATCGATCGCCATGGTCTCACGGATCGGTTTACCGTTATCCATACTCTCGACCTTTGCCAGGAATTCAGTGTTCTCGTCAATGATGTCAGCAATCTTGTTAAGGACTGCAGCTCTTTCTTT
>CADAIF010000187.1 GCA_902787905.1 uncultured Lachnospiraceae bacterium | reverse complement strand
TATTCCCTGATGGCCATGGGTCTGGGTGAAATGCTGGGCTTTCGGATCCCCCGGAACTTCAATCATCCCTATACGGCCCGGTCCGTCACGGATTTCTGGCGCCGCTGGCATATGACCCTGAGCAGCTGGTTTAAGAATTATGTTTATATCCCCCTGGGCGGCAGCCGTCACGGTATGGGCAGGACCATTTTCAACATGCTGATCGTCTGGGCCTTCACCGGCCTCTGGCACGGCGCGGCCTGGAACTTTGTGATCTGGGGCCTTTACTATTTTGTCCTTCTGGCCCTTGAGAAGCTTTTCCTCCTGAAATTTCTGGAAAAGCACAGGTGGATTGGCTGGCTTTATACTTTCATTGCCGTAGTGATCGGCTGGGTCATTTTCGGCATCGACCGTATGCCCGCCATGCTGGTCTATCTGCAGCGCATGGTCCTGGGCCTTGGTCAGCCCGACCAGTGGGTACTGAATCAGGCCCAGCTGATGACGGTCCTCAAAGACTACGGTCTTTACTTTGCCCTGGGCGTCATCTTTTCGGCGGCCTGGCCCTATGCCATTTATAAAAGATTTAAGAAAAATCCGCTGGTCATCCTTATTCTTCTGGTCTTATTCGGGCTCAGTGTCTACAGGATGTATACTTCGGCCAGCAATCCATTCCTTTATTTCAGATTCTGACGGGAGGTCTTTCCTTTGAAAGCGTTTTTTACATGGTTCAGGGCGTACCCTATGACGGCTTATCTACGACCAGGTGCAGGCAGGTTTGCATAAGGTTTTGTGCGCGGATATGCTGACGCCTCTCAATGAGCTGGCGCCGCAGCAGATTTCCGGCCTGACCCTCAGCCCTCAGAAGACCCGGGAGCAGCAGGAGGCGGAGATCGCCGCGAAGGCGGCCGCGGAGGAGAAGAAGAAACATCCCTTCTCCCAGGTGGATGTCTCTTATCTGGACGACGCCGTCTTTATCGGGGATTCCCGGACGGATACCCTGCGTCTTTACTCCGGCTGGGACAATACGACCTTTTACTGCAAGACCGGCACCAACATATGGAATATCATGGAGGATGAGGTGGCTTACGATGAGGACACAGGCGAGACGGTCAGCGTCACCGAGGGCCTGAAGCGTCATCAGTTCGCCAAGGTCTACCTGATGCTGGGCATCAATGAGCTGGGCACCGGCACGGCCGAGACCTTTTACCAGCAGTTCAAAAAGGTTGTGAGCCAGGTGCGGGAGCTGCAGCCTGAGGCCGTCATCTTTGTCCAGTCCATCATGCATGTGGCGGATTTTGCCGATGACGCCTCCGGTTACATCAACAATCAGAATATCAATGAGCGCAACGCCCTGCTGAAAAAGCTGGCGGACAACGAGACCGTCTTTTATCTGGATGAGAACGAGGCCCTGGACGATGAGAACGGCTGTCTTAAGTCGGAGACGACCTACGACGGCATCCATATGGAGGCCGACTATATCAGTCTGTGGACGGATTATCTTCTGAGCCACGGCGTTGTCAGGGATTAGCAGAATATATCCGTAAAAATCATGGTATTTCCATGGATAATTTGGTAGAATAAAGGCATGAAGCCACAGTTTTTCAGATACTGAAGGAGGACTAACTTATGGCAGGGAAAACGGTTGTACTGAATGCCGCGAAAATGAATTTTGACGGCAAGCTGGACTGGTCTGTACTTTCAGATGAAGTCGTTGCTTTTGATGATACTGTGCCTGAGCAGGTGCTGGAGCGCATTCAGGGCGCGGATGTCGTAGTTACCAAGGAAATGCCGGTTTCCGGCGATATCATCCGGGCCTTCCCGGACAGTGTCCGTCTCATCTGCGAGGCCGGGACAGGCTATAACAATCTGGACCTTGAGGCAGCCCGGGAGAAGGGTATCACGGTCTGTAATATCCCCGCCTACAGCACGGAGCGTGTGGCGCACACAGCCATCATGATGATCCTGAATCTCAGCTCCACCATGCAGGTGCAGATGGCCATGCTGGCCAAAGGCGACAGGTCCAATTTCACCAAATGCCTTCAGGTGCCTCATGTGGAGGTCAATGGCAAGACCCTGGGCGTGATCGGCGCCGGCAACATCGGCCGCACCGTCATCAAGGCCGCGCAGGCCCTGGATATGAAGATCCTGGTTTACACCCGTACGCCGCGTGAGGATGAGGAAAACTTAAAGTATGTATCTTTAGATACGCTGCTGACAGAGAGTGACTATATCACCCTGCACTGCCCCTTAAAGCCGGAGACCAGGCATCTCATCAATGAGGAGACCATCGGCAGAATGAAGCCCACCGCCTTTATCATCAATACAGGCAGAGGCGCTCTGATCGATGAGCCCGCTCTGATCAAAGCCCTTCAGGAGGGCAGGATCGCCGGCGCAGGTCTGGATGTGCAGGAGACGGAGCCGCCGGCAGAGGATAATCCTCTTTACACACTGCCCAATGTCATCCTGACACCGCATATGGGCTGGAAGGGTTTTGAGACCCGTCAGAGGCTGGTATCCATCCTTTCGGACAACATTCACAGCTTCCTGGCAGGGCATCCCATCAATGTCGTCAGCTGATAATAAAAGATAAAAACAAAGCAAAAGCGGGAGATCGGGGAAAAACCTTGATTTCCCGCTTATTTATGGTAGAATAGAAACGCTGACGAGAATTCGAGGTGTTATCATGCAGTATCTGATCGTATTTATCATATCCATGGTGCCGCTGGTCGAGCTGAGGGGTTCCATCCTTTACGCCACAGGCGCGGGGCTGCCTTTCCTGCCGGCCTATATCACGGCCATTATCGGCAACATGCTGCCGGTCCCCTTTATTTACCTGTTTGCCAGGAAAGTCCTGGAATGGGGTGCGGACAAGCCGGTCATCGGTTCCTTCTTTACTTTTTGTCTTGAGAAGGGTGAAAAGGGCGGCGAAAAGCTGCAGGCCAAGGCGGGCCGGGGGCTTTTTCTGGCCCTGCTTCTGTTCGTGGGCATTCCTCTGCCGGGTACAGGGGCCTGGACCGGAACGCTGGCGGCCAGCCTGCTGAAAATGAAATTCAGGGAGAGCGTCGCGGCTGTCATGGGCGGCGTCCTTCTGGCAGGCATTATCATGGGTCTTGCGGGCACAGGCCTGTTCAGTGCCCTGCGTTTTCTGGCCGGCTGACCGGTCTGACATTGCAAGAGAGGTGGATTTTTAAGATATGTTTACATTATTGCTTAAGACCGTGCCGGAGGCCTGGCTGACCCTGTGCGGCATGATCGTCTGTTTCGCGGGTGTTTTTGCGGTGCTTACCCTTTTCAGGGATAAGCTGCCCCGGGACCAGGGCCGTGAATTTGCCGTGGCCGGCCAGCTGTCTCAGGGGAAGCCCAGAGGCGCGGGCATCGTTTTTGTCGCCGCCCTGATCGTGGCGGCCCTTCTGTTCGCACCCATCAGTATTGAAATGGTCATTTATCTGGTCCTGACGGCAGCGGCCATGATGACAGGTTTCCTGGATGATGCGGCGGCCATGCCCTGGGGAGAGCTCAAAAAAGGCCTGCTGGACGCGGCCATTGCCATTATCGCGGCCATCACCTATGTGGCCTTTAACGGCAGTGATGTGACCCTGGCCCTCACCGGTACGGTGGTGCATCTGCCCGCGGTGGTCTATTGTTTACTGGCCATCGTTCTGATCTGGGTCTCCATTAACGTGACCAACTGCAGTGACGGTGTGGACGGCCTTTCAGGCACTCTGTCCATCGTCACCATGATGTCCTTTTATTTCATGAACAGTTACCGGGGCATGTCCCCGGATATGAATCCGGTCATCCTCATGTTTGTCATGGGTCTGGTCAGTTATCTCTGGTTCAACGCGACGCCCAGTCTGTTAAT
>CADAIF010000186.1 GCA_902787905.1 uncultured Lachnospiraceae bacterium | reverse complement strand
CATGGAATACCTGATGAAGCAGTACAACCTCTCCATGGACGAGATGATGACCATCCTCAACAAGAAGTCCGGCGTGCTGGGCATTTCCGGCGTGTCCTCCGACTTCCGCGATCTGGACGACGCCGCCGCCGAGGGCAACCAGCGCGCCGCCCTGGCCGTTGAGGTCTTTGCCTACAAGGTCCGCAAGATGATCGGTGAGTATGCCGCCGCCATGGGCGGTGTGGACGCTGTGATCTTCACCGCCGGCGTGGGCGAGAACTCCGCCGACCTGCGTCTGCGCTTCGTGGACGGCCTGCAGTTCATGGGCATCTCCATTGATCCCGAGAAGAACAACTTCCGCGGCGAGGAGCGCATCGTCTCCCCCGAGGGAAGCCCCGTCAAGGTCCTGGTCATCCCCACCAACGAAGAGCTGATGATCGCCAAGGACACCGCCGAGCTGGTCGGCTGATTCCTTTTCTTCGCAAGATTTCCGCCGCGGGGCTTCCCGCGGCGGTTTTTCTCTTTTCAATTTGGGGAATATCTGTTATAATAGTGTGTATTGATGCGGAGGTGATCCCCTTGTCCTCAAAACAATCCCGGCTTGCAGACCCGATTCTTCTGATCTGCGGGGCGATCGGCATGCTTGTGTCCTCCGCGATGGCCTGCTCCACCCTGCACGGCCGGGGTGCCCTGGGCTGCGAGATCCTGGCGCTTGTGTGCTGGGCCGGGGTTTCCCTTCTGCTGCTCCGGTATCCCCTGTTCGGACTGCGGCACACGGTCTGCGCCATCGCGGGCCTGTATCTGTGCGTGCAGTTCCGCCTGAGCTTTTTTGACTATATCTCCCCGGACTACGTGAGCTTCCTGGGCCCCTGGACGGATACCATGCGGAATATGTCCGTCCCGCAGGCGCTCCGCACGCCCATCGGGGATTACAATATGCCCTATCTGTATCTCCTGCTGCTCATTTCCCGGCTGCCGCTCTATGATCTCTACTGCATCAAGCTGATCTCCGTGCTGGCAGACCTGTTCCTGGCGCTGGCGGCGGCGAAGCTGGTCCGGCTGACCGTCCGGCGGGACGGCCTGGTGCTTGCGGCCTTTTTCGGCGCGCTGCTTGCGCCCACGGTGTTCCTCAACAGCGCCTACTGGGGCCAGTGCGACGGGGTTTACGCCTGCTTTGCTCTGTGGGGCCTGTATTTCGGACTGAAAAAACGCCCGGTCCGCGCCATGATCCTGCTGGCGCTCGCCTTCTCCTTTAAGCTTCAGGCCATATTCATTCTGCCGGTGGCCGCATTCCTGCTGGTCCGGGAATATCTGGAACCGAAGCATCTTGCCGTTTTCCCCGGCGCATTTATCGGGATCATGTTTCCGGCGCTGCTGGCCGGCCGGAGTCTCTCCAACACCTTCGGCATCTATCTGGACCAGACCAACGCCTACCCCTATCTGAGTCTGAAGGCCCCCTCCTTCTGGTCCCTGATCCCCAATGATTATTTCAGCAACCTGGCGGTTCCCTCCGTGCTTCTTGCCGGAACCGTGACGCTGCTGCTGCTCTACCTGTTCCTGCAGCACCCGGAGCATCTGGCCGTTTCAGATCTGATGGATCTTGCGCTGCTGTTCTCTCTGGCGATCCCCTGGCTGCTGCCGAGGATGCATGAACGGTATTTTTATCTGGCGGAGATCCTGTCCGTGGTCTACGCGGCCTGCCACCCCAGGCGGCTGCCGGTAACCCTGATCCTTTTGGGGGGCGGTTTCCTGATCTACTGCTCCTATCTCTTCGGCGGGATGCGGATTCTGTCCACGGAGCTGCTCGCCGCCCTCTACGGTCTGACCCTGATCTACCTGACTTTGACTCTCTACCGGCAAATCTCCAGCCGGATCAACAATCAAAGTCCATCAAAGGAGGAAACTCACCATGAAAAAACCGGAAACCCTTTGGAATGACCGCCGCCGGCGGCTGGGCCTGCCCCTGAGCTTCACCCGCTACGCCCTCAGCGAGGACCGCCTGTTTCTGGAGAAGGGCCTGCTCAACACCAAGTATGACGAGATCCTGCTGTACCGGGTCCGGGATATTTCCCTGAACATCACCCTGGGCCAGCGGCTCTTCGGCGTGGGCACCATCACCGTCCAGTCCTCGGACAAGTCTTTGCCGATCCTGGAGCTGAAGAACATCAAGCGGCCCCGGGAGGTAAAAGAACTGCTCCACCAGACTGACATTGAAAGTGATGTATCCGATAGCTCAGGTGATGATCAAAAGCCTGAAGAGGCAAAAGACAAAGCCTCACACCAGACTGAGATGGAAAATAACATTGAAACAGCAGACGACGACTCACAGGTCAACGAAAACTCCCAGACTGACATTGAAAACACAGATAATAACCAGCTGGAACACATACCCACCAGTAAGTTAACAGAGGGCGATACGACGATGTACCAGACTGACATTGAAAATCCCGAAGATGACGCAGCACGGGATGTCAGACCGGAAGGATCTTTATTAAAACCTGATATTTTATCTCAGTCTGGCGGGAAAGCAGATGACTCACGAAAAGTCACAGGCAACCCGGGGCGGGAAAGTCTAAAAACAAGTGATTATACCAGACCGACATCAAGGGTGCTTACAATCGATGAGCATATAAGTGTCGAGACTGATCTGGAAAAAGCTAAGAACGATTACCTTGATTTATTAGAGTCCCAGAAATCAGGGAGGATACTAAGTGGAACAATCCAAGGCGTAGAGAGAGGAGAAAATGTCCAGGGCATATCCTATGCAGTCATTTATCATGGTGACTACAAGGTCATCATTCCTGCTGATGAGACGGTGACACCACCGGAAGACTTAAGAGGACAGCGCCTTGAAGATGTAATGCATTATCTTATCACCAAAAGACTTGGTGCAGAGATTGACTATGTGATAAAGGGCATTGATAACGAGGCGGGAGTTGCAGTGGGTACCCGACTTGAAGCCATGAGGACAAAACGCAAGGAATATTATTTTGGAACTGACAGGAACGGCAATAATATCATTTACTCAGGTATCAATGCCGAAGCCCGTGTGGTATCCGTCATAAGAGCAGGTATTTTCGTGGATCTGTTCGGAGTGGAAGTATATATACCATTAAAGGAGTTGAGTTATCAGAGGTGGATGGATGCGC
>CADAIF010000185.1 GCA_902787905.1 uncultured Lachnospiraceae bacterium | reverse complement strand
AAATCAGGCTGTCCGGTGAGGACGGCGATATCGAGTTATATGTTGTGGAACAGACAATGATCGGCAATGTCAATTATCTGCTGGTCACAGCGTCTGACGATGATGAGGCCCAGGCTTACATCATGAAAGAAACAGGAACAGAAACCGAAGACGCGTTTTATACCTTTGTTGAGGACGAGAACGAACTGGAAGCCATCTCGAAGGTCTTCGGAGAACTGCTGGAGGATGTCGATCTTGAGATCGACGGTTAAATAAAGAAAAGAAGCAGCCTGACGTAAAGCAAAACATGGGGGAATATCTCATATGGACGAAAGGTTAAACAGATTCAAGCAGCTGCTGAAGCAGCGTGGTCTTAAGACGACATCTCAGCGGACTGCGATTCTGAAAGTGCTCCTGAATACACCGGATGAGCATCTGACGGCGGAAGAGATCTACGGGCTGGTCAAGCAGGACTGGCCGGATATCGGTCTGGCCACCGTCTATCGAAATATACAGTTACTTTCGGACATGCATCTGATCGACAAGCTGAATCTGGACGACGGCTATGTCCGTTATGAGATCAGCGACGTGGACCAGGCCAGTCATCATCACCATCATCACCTGATCTGCAGTGAGTGCGGCAGGGTGTTTGCCTTTGAGGAGGATCTCCTGGACGTTCTTGAGGAGAAGATCATGGCGACCACCGGCTTCAGGGTCAGTGATCATGAGGTGAAGTTTTTCGGTGTCTGCAGGGAGTGCAGAGAAAAAGACAAAAAATAAAAATGCTTTACGTTTTTGAGAGCTGCATCTGTCATATACGGAGGTACGGTTTTTGAGAACAAAAAAACATCAGATCAATCAGGAAAAAATTAAGATCATCCCCCTGGGGGGACTTGAGCATATCGGCATGAATATCACCTGCTTTGAGTATGGTGACACCATCGTGGTGGTGGACTGCGGTCTTTCCTTCCCGGATGTGGACATGCTGGGTGTGGATCTTGTCATTCCTGATATTACATATCTTGAAGAAAATCTGGATAAGGTCAGGGGCTTTGTGATCACTCACGGACATGAGGATCATATCGGCGCGCTGGCCTATGCGCTCAGGAAGGTCAATGTGCCTGTCTACGCCACAAAGCTGACGGCCGGCATCATTGAAAACAAGCTGAGAGAGCACCAGATGGTGGAGATCACGGATCTTCAGGTGGTCAGACATGGTCAGACCATCACGCTGGGCGATTTCAAAGTCGAATTTATCAAGACCAATCACAGTATCGCGGACGCGACGGCCCTGGCCCTTCATACGCCCGCGGGTGTGATCGTTCATACAGGCGATTTCAAGATCGACTATACCCCGGTCTACGGTGAAATGATCGATCTGACACGTTTTGCCGAGCTGGGCAAGAAGGGCGTTCTGGCCCTTATGTGCGACAGTACCAATGCGGAAAAACCCGGCTTTACCCAGTCGGAGCGGACGGTGGGCCGTAAGATCAACGCCATTTTTGACGAGCATAAAAAGGGCAGGATCATCATTGCGACCTTTGCCTCCAATGTGGACAGGGTGCAGCAGATCATCACCGCTGCCTGTGAACATGGCCGTAAGGTGATCGTCGAAGGCCGCAGTATGGTCAATATCATCAATGTGGCGACGGAGCTGGGTTATATCCGGATTCCGGACAATACCCTGATCGGTATTGATGAAATGCGCAGCTATCCGGATGACAGACTGGTTCTGATCACGACAGGAAGCCAGGGTGAGACCATGGCTGCCCTTTCCCGTATGGCTGCCGGCAGTCACCGCAAGGTGAAGATCCAGCCGGGGGATACCATTGTCTTTTCCTCTACGCCGATCCCCGGAAATGAAAAGGCAGTGACCAATGTCATTAATGAGCTTTACAGGCAGGGGGCTGAGGTCATCTTCCAGGATACCCATGTTTCCGGTCATGCCTGTCAGGAGGAGATCAAGCTGATCTACGCCCTGACAAAACCCAAGTACGCGATCCCGGTGCATGGTGAGTTCAAGCATCTGATCGCCGGCGCCAATATCGCCAGGACCATGGGGATCGCAAACGACCATATCATCGTCCTGTCTTCAGGTGATGTCCTGGAGCTGGGTGAGACAGGCGCATCGGTCATTGACAAGGTTCAGCATGGGGAGATCATGGTGGACGGCCTGGGCGTGGGCGATGTCGGCAATATTGTCCTGAGGGACAGGCAGCTTCTTTCCCAGAATGGTCTGGTCATTGTGGTCCTGACCCTGGAAAAGGCCAGCGGCCAGCTGGTCGCCGGTCCGGATATCGTCTCCAGAGGCTTTGTTTATGTGCGTGAATCCGAGGTGCTTATGGAGGATGCCAAACGGGTGATCACCGAGGCGGTGGAGCATTGCCTGAGCCGCAGGATCACTGACTGGGGCAAACTGAAAAATGAGATCCGTGAGGAGCTGGGCCGCTATCTGTGGAAGCAGACAAAGCGCAATCCCATGATCCTTCCAATCATCATGGAAGTCTGATCGGGGCTTCAGGAGCAGGATCATGACAAATGTGGAATTCGCGGCGAAAAACCTGGTCCGTGAGATCAGGAAAAGCAATGAGTATAATCAATATCAGCGCCTCTACCGCAAGATCAGCAGGGACGGCGCTTTGATGGCATCCGTCGACCTCTACCGGGAAGCACGGTTCAGGATCGAAATGACAGCCGAGACCGATGAGCTTCAGGACGCCCTGGAAGCCCTGGACAGGGAGAACGCGGCTCTTCTGGAACGGCCGGGTGTCACGGAATACCTTGCCTGTGAGCAGCGGCTGTGCCGTATGGTCAGGCAGGTGTCGGAAATGGTCACAGACGCGGCAGGCCTGCATCTGAGGCTGTGAACAGGATAATGTTTTTTTGGAGGCAGACATGATCAGAAAACTCTTTTTCGGAACCTTTGGGCTCGTATTAAATGTGATCATCTACGCGGTCGTCATTTTACTGGCGATCCGTATCGTTACCTATGCCTATTCCTTCTCTTATGAAGTTTTCGGCAGCACGGTAATGGAAGAGGGATCCGAGGAGCTGATCCCGATCCAGATCAATGAGGGGGCCAGCACGGATGAAGTGGCCACTCAGCTGGAGAAAAAAGGGCTGATCAGATACAGTAAGGCCTTTGTGATCCGCACGGCCCT
>CADAIF010000184.1 GCA_902787905.1 uncultured Lachnospiraceae bacterium | reverse complement strand
TGCTGAAAAAGATCGGTTCTTTGGCCAGACCGGAGATCGAGGAGATGCTGGACTGCAAGGTCAATCTCAAGCTTTGGGTCAAGGTCCGCAAAGACTGGCGGGACAGTGACCTGATGATGAAGAATTTCGGCTACTTCAAGAAGGATATCTGAAAACAGAGGTGAAGGCTGTGTCCGACCGGATCAAAGTGACCGGCATGATCTTAAAGACCATGCCCATAGGAGAATATGACAAGCGCGTAACGCTTCTGACCACCGATAATGGTAAGATCGGCGCCTTCGTCCGAGGCGCCAGACGGCCGGGAAGCCGTCTGATGGCGGCCTCTGAGCCCTTTGTCTTCGGCGACTTTGAACTCATTGAAGGCAGGAACAGCTACACGGTAGGAAACGTGGAGGTCCGGGATTATTTTAACGAGCTTCGCGGCAATGTGGAGGCTGTTTTATACGGGTCCTACTTTCTGGAATTTGCCGATTATTACGGGCGGGAGAACAATCAGGACAAGGACATGCTGGCCCTCCTGTATCTGACCATCAGGGCCCTGATCCGTGCCAAGGTGGATTACCGTCTGATCAGATGTATCTACGAATTCAGAGTCATGGCCGTGAACGGGGACTGGCCTCAGGTTTTTCAGTGTGTCAGCTGCCATAAGAGAGAGCATCTGAAGTATTTTAATGGTCACAAGGGCGGTCTTTACTGCGAGGACTGCAGGGGAGATGCCGGTATGGGTGCCGTTAAGATGGATGAGGCGGCGGTGTATGCGCTTCAGTATATCCTGTCCTCGCCGCCGGAGAAGCTTTACAGCTTTATGGTGACAGATGTGATCCTGGACCAGCTGAGGGCAGCGGCTGAACTTTTCCGTAAAAGAACGGTCGACAGGCCCATGAAATCCCTGGAATTGCTGGATGCGATGACGGCAATGTAAATTCGGTCATCTGCTGTAAAAAAAATATTGAAAAAGAAAGATAGAAACGTTACAATAATAAAGTATGTCAAAAGGGGGTGGGAAAGTGCGCATAAAAACAGTGATCCTGACGCTGCTGTGCCTGTTTTTACTGGCAGGGTGCACATCTTCCATCAACCTGGCATCTGAGGATGCCGCCACCTTGCTGATCCGCAGGGACGGGACCATCGATGAACTGACCATTGAGGACTTTGACGCGGATTATTATACCAGGGAGGCCCTGACTTCCTATGTTCAGAAGGCTGTGGATGATTATAACCTGGCCCACCCGGTCCCTGAGACTGAGGGTGAAAAAGGGGATAAGAAAGCACCGGTCTATGCGGTGTCGCTTCAGGATATCACCGTCAAAGACGGTCAGGCCCGGATGATCCTTTCCTATCTGACAGCGGAGGATTACAGCACTTTCAATGAGACTTCCCTGCGCTTTGTTCCGGCGGATGACGTCGTGCCGGCGCTCCTGACCGAGGATACGCTGACGGATGCCAAAGGCAATGCCGCGAACGAGGATGATGCCGCAGCCGGCGGCTGCGCCCTGATCCTGAATGAGGCGAAGCGTGTCAGAACAGAAGGGAAGATCGGTTTCATCAGCACAAATGTGACGCTGACGGATGAACGTCTGGCCGAATCGGCCGACGGGCAGCGGTCAGTCATCATTTTCAAGTAAATCTTAAGAGGTACAGTTATGGAAAAGACAATGGAAAAGATCGTGGCACTCGCAAAGGCCAGAGGCTTTGTCTATCCGGGTTCCGAGATCTACGGCGGTCTCGCGAATACCTGGGATTACGGCAATCTCGGCGTAGAACTGAAGAACAATGTCAAAAAGGCATGGTGGAAGAAATTTATCCAGGAGAATCCCCTGAATGTGGGTGTTGACTGCGCGATTCTTATGAATCCCCAGACCTGGGTCGCTTCCGGTCATCTGGGCGGTTTTTCCGATCCTCTGATGGACTGTAAGGAATGCCACGAGCGTTTCAGAGCCGACAAGCTGATCGAGGATTTCTGCGATGAGAAAGGCATCACCCTTGACAGCTCCGTCGACGGCTGGTCCAATGAGAAAATGGTTGCTTTTATCGATGAGCACCAGATTCCCTGTCCCACCTGCGGCAAGCATAATTTCACGGATATCCGTCAGTTCAACCTGATGTTCAAAACCTTCCAGGGTGTTACCGAGGATGCCAAGAATACCGTATATCTGCGTCCTGAGACCGCTCAGGGTATTTTCGTCAACTTTAAGAATGTCCAGAGGACTTCCCGTAAGAAGATCCCCTTCGGTATCGGTCAGATCGGCAAATCCTTCAGAAATGAGATCACACCGGGCAACTTTACTTTCAGAACCCGTGAGTTCGAGCAGATGGAGCTGGAGTTCTTCTGTGAGCCGGATACGGATCTGGAGTGGTTCGACTACTGGAGAAACTTCTGCATCAACTGGCTGAAGGATCTGGGTATGAAGGATGAGGAAATGCGTGTCAGGGATCATGATCCCGAAGAGCTTTCCTTCTATTCCAAGGCCACATCCGATATCGAGTTCCTCTTCCCCTTTGGCTGGGGTGAGCTCTGGGGTATCGCCGACAGGACCAACTATGACCTTTCCCGCCATATGGAGGTTTCCGGCGAGGATCTTCAGTATTTCGATGAGACCAAGGGTGCCAAGTACATTCCTTACGTTATCGAGCCGTCCCTGGGTGCTGACCGTGTGGTTCTGGCTTTCCTTTGCGGCGCCTATGACGAGGAGAATATCGGAACGGAAGAGAAGCCGGATATGCGTAATGTCCTGCATTTCCATCCGGCCCTGGCTCCGGTCAAGATCGGTGTCCTGCCGCTGTCCAAGAAACTGGCTGAGCCGGCCGAAAAGATCTACAGGCAGCTCTGCACGGCATGGAATTGTGAATATGATGACAGAGGCAACATCGGTAAGCGTTACAGAAGACAGGATGAGATCGGTACACCCTTCTGTGTCACCTACGATTTTGACTCTGAGACCGATGGCTGTGTGACTGTCAGAGACCGTGACACCATGGCTCAGGAGAGGATCCCGATCGATCAGCTGATGTCTTATTTCGCCGAAAAACTGGCATATTAAGCTGTTTGACGAAAGAAATTATTCTTTTGAAGCATTCTTTGTCATAATGCCAAAAGCGAAGGAAAGTCTTGAAAAGAAACGGCCTTTATGGTATAATATTTTGTGAAATTAATGTCGAACAGGCATTGATTTATAGATTGTTCAATTGTATT
>CADAIF010000183.1 GCA_902787905.1 uncultured Lachnospiraceae bacterium | reverse complement strand
TACACCAGGGAAGGGCACGATGAACCCGGGTACTTTAAAGACCTGTCCCTGGCCGTCAAGGCTGCCGTATCCATGCCTGTTCTTTTGGCCGGCGGCGTAAAGACCCTGGCCCAGGCAGATGCCCTCCTTGCCGAAGGGGCGGCCGACCTGATCGGGGTGGGCCGTGAGATGCTGAAAAACGCAAGCTGGGAAATGACGCCGGAAATGATCGAGGCCAAAAGGCTCAGAGCCATTGAGGAGCCCCACCACAACTGTGCCCAGACGGTCCTGATGGCTTTTGAGAAGCGGACGGGGATGCCGGCGGAGACAGCTTATAAGCTGGCCGTCAATTTCGGCGGCGGCATGAAGATCAAGGACACCTGCGGCGCCTTTACCGGCGGCCTGATGGTTCTGGGCCTCTTAGGCAGCGATGATCCCGAAGTGCCGGAGGAATACGCCCGCAGGATGAAGGCGAATCATCACGAGACCCTGAACTGCGGAAAGCTGCTGGAGATGAATGAGGCTCTGGGACGTGAAAAGAAGCCTCATTGTGATGCTTTGGTCTATGAGAGCATTGAGATCCTTGAGGATCTTCTCAGGGAACGCGGCCTGCTTTAAAAGGAGGAAAAGGAAATGGATTTCCGGGATATGGCAGATCTTCTTTACGCGGCGGAAGCCTCCCACAGGCAGACAGCGCCTCTGACCGGGGCCTGGCCGGACATGTCGGTCCATGACGCCTATCTGATCCAGCTTGAAAACATCCGCAGATACCGGGCGGCCGGCAGGATCCTGGCCGGCGTCAAGGCGGCCATGACCAGTAAGGCCGTGCAGCAGCTCTTCGGCGCGGACGGCCCGGCCTTCGGCCATCTTTTTGCCGACATGATCGTGCCCGAGGGACAGCCGGTATCTGTGCGGAATCTGAACGAGCCGCGGGTGGAGGGAGAGCTGACCTTCTGCCTGAAAAAGGCGCTGGCAGGCCCGGGGGTCACGATCGCGGACGTTTACGCGGCCACAGCCTATGTGGTGCCCGCTCTGGAGCTTGTGGATTCCCGGATCCCGAATGCTCAGGTCAGACTGCAGGATGTTCTGGCCGATAACTGTTCGGCTTCGGGCCTGGTCCTTGGCAGCGGTATGACTCCGGTGGATCAGGTGGATATGCAGCTGACCGGCATGAATTTATATAAGAACGGCGAACTTGTGCACACCGGAACGACGGCCGAGGTCTGTCATAATCCGGCCTGGGTCGTGGCTTTTCTGGCCAATACCCTGGCGGAGTATGAACTGGAACTGCCGGTGGGAAGCCTTGTCATGACGGGCGCTGTGACAGCGCCTGTGCCGGCAGCGGCCGGCGACACGGTCACGGCGGTCTTTACCGGTATGGGCAGTGTCTCTGTCAGATTTGTTCCGTAAAGCAGATTGGGAGTAGATGATGAATACATTGGAGTTAACGCCATTTATACGCAGTTCCTTTGACCACATGGTGGAGGGCGTGCTCTATATAGACAGAAACGGCTATGTTTTATATGCCAACGAAGCTTATCTGAACTTCATTCATATGAAGGCTGAGGACCTCTTCGGGAAAAAGCTGAGGGATATCCGCCCCCATGCCCAGCTGCCCTCTGTCGTGGAAAGCGGCCGCAGGATCCTGCATGCCCAGCGCCTGGAAGGGCTGGAGCAGGCCTACTTCGTCAACATGTATCCTGTCTACGAAAACGGAGAGGTGACCGGCGGCCTTTCGATCATCACCTTCATGGACGAAGCCCAGAGAAGCAGGATCGAGCTGGAAAACTATGAGCGCAGCCATAAGGAGCTGCTGCATCAGGTCAATAAGACCGGCCATCATTACAGGTTTGAAAACATCATTGCCAACGCCCCTCAGAGCCAGGCAGTGAAGGCTTATGCCCGTCATCTGGCGGAGGGCGATATGACCGTGCTGCTGGAGGCGGAGAGCGGTACAGGTAAAGAGATGTACGCTCAGGCCATCCATAATGCCAGCCCCAGAAAAAACGAGGTCTTTCTGGCGGTCAACTGTGCCGGCTTTTCAAAGGAGATTCTGGACAGTGAGCTTTTCGGCTATACAGAGGGGGCCTTCACAGGCGCCAGAAAGGGCGGCAAGATCGGCCTTTTCCAGGCCGCAAACGGCGGAACCCTTTTTCTGGATGAGATCGCTGAAATGGATTTTGCCATCCAGGCCAAGCTTCTGCGCGCTCTGCAGGAGAGAAAGATCCGGCCCGTAGGCTCTGTGAAGGAGATCGACGTGGATGTCAGGATCATCTGCGCCTGCAATGTCAATCTTGAAAAGCGTGTGGAAGAGGGGACTTTCAGGCAGGATCTTTACTACAGGATCAATACCTTCCCGGTCCGTATCCCGCCCCTCAGAGACAGGCGGGAGGATATTCCGCCCATTGTCATGTCTATCCTGGATGAGATGGGAGAAAAACTCCACCGGTCCATCCGGGTGGCCCCGTCGGCCATGGAAGCCCTGATGCAGTACAGCTGGCCGGGAAATGTCAGGGAACTGAGAAATGTCGTGGAGTTTTCAGCCTATATGTCTGTCAATGACGAGATCACGGTCATGTCCCTGCCGGAGCAGATCCGCAGATATACAGAGACCCTGGATCCTGAGAATGCGCCGACCCTGGCCTTCCGTATCAAAAAATTTGAGCAGGAGGAGATCCGCCGGCAGATCCAGTATTTCGGCGTTACCCTGGAAGGGAAAAAGAAAGCGGCGAAGGTACTGGGTATATCTCTGGCAACGCTGTATAACAAACTGAAATAGGCCGGGACAGTTATTCTAAATATTTAGAAGCTGTTCTAAAATGTTAGAAACCGCTGAAATTTCGGCGGTTTCTTCCGCTTTTCAGGGAAGAACAGACACATGATTTCTAAAACATTAGAATTGTGCGGAGGGCCTGATATTCCGAAAACCGTGAAAAACGGGCCTTTTCTCTTTGTTTTAAAAGTTGGCACGGGATTTGCTTTTTATATGCGTGTCACATAAAAAACAATTAGAGAGAGAGGAGAACGTATTTATGTTGGCAATTCTTGGTTTCCTGACAGTCATCATCATGCTCGTGCTGATCATGACTAAGAAAGCATCCCCCCTGGTCGCACTGATCGCGGTGCCGGTGATCACCGGTATCATCTCGTGCTTTTTTTTCGTTACCGATCCGGAGGCAGCTCCTGGTGTGATCGACGCAGCGGCGAACTTTAAAGCCCTTGGCGGTTTCATCACCGGCAAGAGCGGTATCGGCTCTGTTGCCGCTACCGGCGTCATGTTTATCTTTTCCATCCTGTTCTT
>CADAIF010000182.1 GCA_902787905.1 uncultured Lachnospiraceae bacterium | reverse complement strand
TGTAGGCCTTGATAGGATAATAAACCGGCACATGGAAGGAGTTGGTGTAGTAATCCTTATCCGTAACGCCCTCGATCTTGCCGTATTTCTTCCGGTCCATACGGACGAAACGGCCGCTCAGGCCCTCAGCCGGCGTCGCCAGCAGGGTGAAGTTCAGGTTGTACTGGCTGGAAGCGTCATCCATACGCTTGCGCATATGACGGATGATCTCCAGACCCAGCTGCTGGGAAGCCTCAGACTCACCGTGATGGCCGCCTGTCAGGCTCTTTAAGGTCTCAGCCAGACCGCTGAAGCCGCCGCTTAAGGTGCCGTGCTTCAGCACCTCCGCCACACTGTCGTCCACATCCAGCTTGTCGGAATCGATCCAGATTCCCTGACCCATCAGGAAGGGATAGTTGCGGACCGTCTTGGAGCACTGGATCTTGAAACGATGCAGCAGCTGACGGATCACCAGGTCGATCCTTTCATCCAGCATTCTGTAGAAAAGATCGATGTCCCCCCTGGCCTCGATACCGATCCTGGGAAGGTTGATCGATGTAAAGCTTAAGTTGCCCCTGCCGCAGGTCACTTCCCTGGACGGGTCGAAGTGATTGCCCAGAACCCTGGTACGGCAGCCCATGTAGGCGACCTCCGTATTGTAATCACCCGGCTTGTAGTAGGGCAGATTAAAGGGCGCGTCGATGAAGCTGAAGTTGGGGAAAAGCCTCTGGGCACTGGTCTTGATCGCCATGGCGAAAAGATCGTAGTTGGGATCCCCCGGATTGAAATTCACGCCTTCCTTGACCTTGAAGATCTGGACAGGGAAGATGGGGGTTTCGCCGCCGCCCAGTCCGTCAGCTGTGGACTGGAGCAGATTGCGGACCACCATACGCGCCTCCATGGAGGTATCCGTACCATAGTTAATGGAACTGAAAGGCACCTGGGCGCCCGCGCGGGAATTCATGGTATTCAGGTTATGGACAAAAGCTTCCATGGCCTGATAGGTCTGCTTGTCAGTGCTGACCAGAGCCTCATGAGAAGCAAAGGCATGAGCTTCCTGAAGCTGCTCCGCTGTAAGGCCTTCCACCTTAAAGCTCTCCAGGGCTTCAGCATAAGCATCCAGCACCGCCATCCCAAGGTCAGCGGAGATTTCAGACTTCATGCGGCCGATCACCTCAGCAGCACTCTGATCATCCATACCGCCCTTCAGCTTGAGCCAGGTACCGAACCACTTGTAATATTCCTTACGGAATGTCTTGCGGACACCGTCCGCCATGGCATAGTCGAAATTCGGTACGCTCTGGCCGCCGTGCATTTCATTCTGGTTTGCCTGAATGACGATGCAGGCCAGGGCCGCGTAGCTGGTGATGGACTGGGGCTCACGCAGATGACCGTGACCGGTGGAGAAGCCGTCCTTAAACAGCTTGATCAGATCGATCTGGCAGCAGGTCTCTGTCAGCATATAGAAATCCTTGTCATGGATATGGATGTCGCCGTTGATATGGGCGGCGGCCACATCCTTGGGCAGGACGTAATTGTCAACGAAATACTTGGCGCCTTCGGAACCGTACTTCAGCATGGTGCCCATGGACGTGTCACCGTCAATGTTGGCATTCTCACGCTTGATGTCCTCGTCCATAGCGGCCGAATAGGTCAGTTTGGAATAGATATCCATGAGGTCCGCCTCAGTCTGGCGGATCTTTGTATGCTCAGCCCGGTACAGGATGTAGGCCTTGGCCGTTTTGGCATAACCGAAACGGATCAGGGTATCCTCCACCTTGTCCTGAACATACTCAACGGTGATCACCCTGTCAGGATCCAGTCGCCGGCAGACCTTCTGTGTCAGATAGAAAAGGTCCTCCTGGTTCATGGGTTCGTCCTCGACAGCCTGGTTCGCCTTGCTGATCGCGTTCAGGATTTTCATAGAATCGAAATCGACCATTTTGCCGTTTCGCTTCTGGATCTTATCAATCATGCAGCCTTCCCTCCGTCAAATACGCAATACATATAGTGAAATTTTTTCTTTTTCATACAACATCTAGTATTATAGAACGACAAGGTCGGGTTGTCAATGGCATCGCTATAATTCATGCAAAAACTTTTAAGGCCGGTCGGAGGCGGTCAGAAAATTCAGAATCTGCACGGGTTTGTCGGCGATCAGCAGGGGTGAGAAGGTCTCAAGAAGGGCCCTGTCCCTGAAGCCCCAGCTGACCAGGATACAGGGCATACCGGCATTTTCGGCCGTGGCAGCGTCTACCTCGGAATCCCCTATATAGACGGCCCGCTCCCGGGACGACCCCAGAAGACGCAGGGCCTGATCCACCGTATCCGGGGCCGGTTTCTTCCGGATGCCCGCCGCCTCATTCTCGCCGATGGCCACCGGCAGCAGGTCCCCGAAATATCTTCCGGAAAGGGCCGCCACCGCGTCCTGGAACTTGTTGGAGACGATGGCCATGCGAAAGCCCCTCGCCTTCAGCTGCTCCACCAGGTCAGTAAGGCCCGGATAGGGGCCGGTCTTAACATCCGCATGGTCCCTGTAATAAGCCCTGAACCAGTCCAGAGCCGCCTCAAAATCCGGATTCTCTTCGCCGCCGGGCAGGGCCCGGATCATGAGCAGACGGACGCCGTTGCCCACAAAGGCCCGAACCTCTTCCAGGGTCCGCTGCGGATAGCCGAAGTGCGCCAGGGCGGCGTTGACCGCATCTGCCAGATCCTCCAGGGTATCAAGGAGGGTCCCGTCCATATCAAAGATCACTGTATCATACATATTTAAAACCTCCCTGTCAGATCTGCTTGTGAACGATAGTATACTCGTTGCCCATTCGGAAATAGGGGCAGGCGTAGTCGTGATCTGACATGAAACGCCACATTTCATCCTCATCCAGATCGATCTCGCAGGTATAGCAGTCATATTCATCATCATAGCTGTAATATATACAGATGTCACAGCTGGTCACTGTCTTTTTCTTTTTGCCGGTCATCATTAAAAACCCTTATTTTGTCCAAAAACGCATTTACTTTTTCAGCCTGCTGTTGTACAATACCTCTTGGTATTTTATCAGTAAAGCGAGTGGACAGCAATGTATAATTCTGTTTTAACTTATCACGGCCGGCCTGCAGACCGGTCCGTTTTAAAGGAGGAGAAGGCCTGACGGGCCCTCTCCTCTTTTTCATTTTAGTTTAGTAAAGAGGTAAATCACCATGAAAAATCTACTCCGTATCAGCCTGGGCAACCTGATCTACACCTTTGCCGTGACCTTCTTTATCCTTCCCTGCGGTCTCCTGACCGGAGGAACGACAGGCCTCGGCATTTT
>CADAIF010000181.1 GCA_902787905.1 uncultured Lachnospiraceae bacterium | reverse complement strand
CGACCATTCAGGACTACGTCGAAGGTCATGTGAAGGAAGGCTGGGTCCTGGGCTTTGACGCCAGAACCCTGGGCGCCCGTGAGGGCCAGGAATATGTGCGCCGTCTGGCCGGCAAAAAGGCTTCGGTCAGAGGTGATATGGATCTGGTCGGCGATATCTGGAAGGACCGGCCGCCCATGGCATCTGAACCGGCCTGGCTGATGGATATGTCCATGTCCGGTCAGTCCCGGGAGGAGAGGATCGCCAACGTGCGGGAGGCACTGGTGAGGTCCGGGTCGGACCTGCTGATCCTGACCTCGCTGGATGATATTGCCTGGCTGCTGAATTTCAGGGGCAATGACGTTCGGGACAATCCGGTGGTCCTTTCCTATCTGATGCTGGATCAGGACCAGGTGCGTCTCTACGTGGATCAGGAGAAGTTTAAGGCGGCGGACCGGGAGATCCTGGCAGAGGCCGGCGTCATCTTCCGTCCCTATAATGATATTTATGAGGACGTGGCGGCCCTGGATCAGGGCAGATGTGTCCGCTGTGACTGCGGCTGCACCAATTATGCCATCATCGAGCGTCTGCCCAAGGGCATCCGTGTGAAGGATATGGAAAATCCTACCCTCCTGCCCAAGGCCGTCAAGAATCCGGTGGAGGTTGAGAATATCCGCAAGGCCCACATCAAGGACGGTGTGGCCCTGACTAAATTCATGTACTGGCTCAAGCATAACATCGGAAAGACACCCATCACGGAGATCAGTGCGGCGGAGAAAATGGAGGCATTCAGGAAGGCCCAGGAGGGCTATCTGGAGCCCAGCTTTGAGCCCATCAGCGGCTACGGTGTCCACGGGGCCATCGTCCATTATTCCGCGACGCCCGAGACCGATATCCCGGTGGAGCCTCACGGCCTGCTTCTGATGGATACCGGCGCCCAGTTTATGGAGGGCACCACGGATATCACCAGAACCTTTGTCATGGGCGAGCTGACGGAGGATGAAAGGAAGTTCTTCACCCTGGTCCTTAAGGGGCATCTGAACCTGGCAGGGGCCAGGTTCCTGCACGGATGCCGGGGCTATAACCTGGACTATCTGGCCAGGGAACCCCTGTGGCAGCTGGGCATGGACTACAATCACGGCACCGGACACGGGGTTGGCTACCTGCTGAATGTCCATGAGAGCCCCAACGGTTTCCGCTGGCGCATGCTGCCGGGCCGCAATGAGGGCTGCGTCCTGGAGGAGGGCATGGTGACCTCGGATGAGCCGGGTATCTATCTTGAGGGGCGTTTCGGCATCCGCCACGAAAGCCTCATGGTCTGCAAAAAGGCGGAAAAGACGGCCTACGGTCAGTTCATGTGTTTTGAGGTCCTGACCATGGTGCCCTTTGATCTGGACGGTGTGGATCCCTCGCTGATGACAGAAAGGGAGAAGGACCTTCTGAACCAATATCACAGAAAGGTATACGAGACGATCGGTCCGCAGCTTGATGAGGCAGAGCGTGCCTGGCTGAAAGAGGCCACCAGGGCCATCTGATCGTTTAAAGGAAATGATGCAGCGTATCTATTTGAATGACGACTGGTATTTTAAGGCACAGTTCACTGAGGATCTGTGCGGGCCGGAGGCAGATCTGTCCGGGACCGAGAAGGTCCGGCTGCCCCATACGGTGCGTGAGACGCCCTTCCATTATTTTGATGAGAGTGTCTACCAAATGGTCAGCGGCTACCGCAGGGAGATCCTGATCAAAGATGAGTGGCGGGGCAAGCACCTTCTGCTGACCTTTGAAGGCGCGGCTCATGAGGCCCGGGTTTTCGTGAACGGCGTCAGCGCCGCTGTCCATTACTGCGGCTACACAGCCTTTACGGTGGACCTGGCCCCCTATCTGGTGCCGGGTGAGAAGCAGGTGGTGGCTGTGCGTCTGGACAGCCGGGAGAGCCTGGATCAGCCGCCCTTCGGCCATGTGATCGATTACATGACCTACGGCGGTATCTACCGGGATGTTTATCTGGAAGTTAAGAATCCCTGCTATATCGAGGACATCTACGCGGCCACGCCGGATGTGCTGAGGGACGACAAGACCCTGAAGGTGGACGTGACCCTGAATGAAATGGCGCCGGACCTGGAGCTTTCCATGTGTCTGGATACCTGGACGGAGACGGCGCCGGAGGATCCTTCCCTGCTTCAGCACTGGGATTTTGAACCGGAAAAGGTGCGTTTTAAGACCTCCTGCCTGACCGAGGAGGTGAACGGGGCCTATCTCTGGAGCACGGATTACCCCTTCCTTTATGTGCTGACCGTGACCCTGAAACAGGCCGGGCAGGCGGTGGACAGCCGTCAGGTCCGTATCGGCTTCAGGGAGATCTCCTTTGAGAAGGAGGGCTTTTACCTGAACGGCGACCTGCTCAAGCTTCGGGGCCTCAACAGGCACCAGAGCTGGCCCTATGTGGGCTACGCCATGCCCAGGGCCCCCCAGCAGCTGGACGCGGATATGTTAAAGTATGAGCTGGGCTGCAACATGGTCCGGACATCCCATTATCCCCAGTCCCAGCACTTTATTGACAGATGCGACGAGCTGGGTCTGCTGGTCTTCACGGAGATTCCGGGCTGGCAGCACATCGGCGGGACCCGCTGGAAAAAGATCGCCGTCCGCAACGTGCGTGAGATGGTGACCCAGTACAGGAACCATCCCTCCATTATCCTGTGGGGCGTGCGGATCAACGAGTCCGTGGATGACGACGCTTTTTATCATAAGACAAATCAGCTGGCCCATGAGCTGGACTACTACCGGCAGACCGGCGGCGTCCGTTACCTGAAGGGGAGTCATCTTTACGAGGATGTCTATACCTTTAATGACTTTATCCACAGCGGTCACAACCGGGCCGTCACCGACAGGGACAAGGCGGCGCCATCTGACAGTCCCTACTTTATCTCTGAGTTCAACGGCCACATGTATCCGACCAAGGCCTTCGACGACGAGGCCCACCGGCTGGAGCAGGCCCTGCGTTACTGCAGGGTTTTAGATGCGGTGGAAGGCTCCGAAGATATCGCCGGCTGCACCGGCTGGTGCATGTTTGATTACAATACCCATCAGGATTTCGGCAGCGGCGACCGGGTCTGCTACCACGGCGTCATGGATATGTTCAGGAATCCCAAGCTGGCAGCGGCGGTCTATAAGAGTCAGTCCGACGCGGAGCCGGTGCTGGAGGTCTCATCTTCCATGAACATCGGTGAGTACGCCGCCAGTCAGATGGGGGACATCTATGTCTTTACCAACGCGGACAGTGTACGTCTGTATAAAAACGACCTGCTGATCGGGGAGTTTTACCCGGATGAGGACCGTTTCGGGTCCATGCCCCATCCGCCGGTCATCATTGACGATCTGATCGGTGA
>CADAIF010000180.1 GCA_902787905.1 uncultured Lachnospiraceae bacterium | reverse complement strand
TACGAAGGACTTGTCGATTTCTTTCTCTTCGACACGAAATGCAAGACCGTAGGCGGCAGCTTCGGTAAAAAACTGGGCGGCAATGTCGGCGCCGCACTGGGCCGGGGGCTTTTCGGCACATTTTTTAAGAAATAGGGAGACTTCACAAGATGAGCGATTACAGAATCAATACCAAGTGTGTACAGGCAGGCTATACGCCGGGCAATGGCGAACCCAGACAGGTGCCCATCATCCAGTCCACGACCTTCAGATATGAGACCAGCGAGGCCATGGGCCGGCTGTTTGACCTGGAGGATTCCGGCTATTTTTACACACGTCTTCAGAATCCGACCAATGATCATGTGGCGGCCAAGATCGCTGCCCTGGAGGGGGGCACCGCGGCTATGCTGACCTCCTCGGGCCAGGCAGCCAACTTCTTCGCCCTTTTCAATATCTGTGAGTGCGGCAGTCATATCGTGGCTTCCGCCTCCATCTACGGCGGCACCTTCAATCTGATCGCCGTGACCATGGCCAAAATGGGCATCGATGTGACCTTTGTATCTCCGGACTGTTCCGAGGAGGAGCTTGACGCGGCCTTCAGGGACAATACCCGTGCCGTCTTCGGCGAGACCATCGCCAATCCGGCCCTGACCGTTCTGGATATCGAAAAGTTCGCGGCGGCGGCCCACAGGCATGGCGTACCCCTGATCATCGACAATACCTTCCCGACCCCGGTCATCTGCCGTCCCATCGAGTGGGGCGCGGATATCGTGACCCATTCCACGACCAAATATATGGACGGCCACGGCGCGGCTGTGGGCGGTGCCATCGTGGACAGCGGCAGGTTTGACTGGATGGCCCACGCGGACAAGTTCCCGGGCCTGTGCACGCCGGATGATTCCTATCACGGCATTGTCTATGCCGAGAAATTCGGTCAGGGCGGCGCTTTCATTACCAAATGCACCTCCCAGCTGATGCGTGATTTCGGCTGTATCCAGTCTCCCCAGAATGCCTTTCTGCTGAATCTGGGTCTGGAATCCCTCCATGTAAGGATGCCCAGGCACGTTGAGAACGGCCAGGCTCTGGCTGAGTTTCTGGAAGGCCAGCCGCAGGTGGATTACGTCCGTTATCCGGGCCTTAAGAGTGATCCCTACTACGCCCTGGCGCAGAAGTATCTGGGCTGCGGCGGCTGCGGCGTCGTGTCCTTCAACCTGAAGGGCGGCAGAAGCGCGGCGGAGACCTTCATGAAGCATCTGAAGCTGGCGGCCATCGAGACCCATGTGGCTGACGCCAGGACCTGCTGCCTGAACCCGGCGACCTCCACCCATCGTCAGATGACGGATGAGCAGCTGGCCGAGGCCGGAATCCCCGCCGGTCTGGTCCGTCTCTCCTGCGGTCTTGAGGACAAGCAGGATCTGATCGACGATGTTGCCCAGGCTCTGGCGCAGATTCGTTAAAATTTGACCTTGTTTTTTATAACGCGTTTCTGTACAATAAAAGTGTGTAGTCCGCTGTGATGCTCCGGAAAGGGGCAGTATGAACAGTGAAAAAAAGACCGGTATCCTTCTGCTTGCAGTCTTCGTCATCATGACGGGACTCCTCTTTGCGGGGGATCTGCCGGCCGTGGAAAGAGGCGCCGGCCAGGATCAGGCGGCTGCCTTTTCAGAGACAGAAAATCATTCTGAGACATATGATCTTCCGGAAACACAGGTCCGGGAGATCTGTGTCTATGTCTGCGGACAGGTGAACAGTCCCGGGGTCTATGCCCTGGCGGATACGGCCCGGGTCAATGACGCCATCGAAATGGCAGGCGGTCTTACCGAGGCCGCGAACCTTTCGGGCCTGAATCTGGCTCAGCCGCTGTCAGACGGACAGAAGCTTTATATTCCTGCCGCAGGGGAGGAAGTGCAAAAAGAAGCGCCCCCGGCGGCGGAGGGCTGCGTGAATATCAATACGGCGGATGAGGCTGCGCTGACATCTCTGCCCGGGATCGGGCAGACCAGGGCGGCGGCCATCATCGCTTACCGGGAAAAGCACGGACCCTTTTCGGATGCCCGGGACCTTATGCAGGTCTCAGGCATCGGGGAAAGTCTTTTCGCGCAGCTGGAGGATAAGGTCACGATAAAATGACGGAGGAAGACATGGCAAATAAGGTACTGGTTGTTGATGATGAGAAACTGATCGTCAAAGGCATCAAGTTCAGTCTTGAGCAGGACGGCATGGAAGTGACGGCGGCCTATGACGGCAGGGAGGCAGTGGAGCTGGCCCTGAATAATGACTACGATATTATTCTGCTGGATGTTATGCTGCCCGAGCTGAACGGATTTGAGGTCTGTCAGATGATCCGTGAAAAGTCGGATGTGCCGATCATCATGCTGACCGCCAAGGGCGAGGATATGGATAAGATCCTGGGCCTGGAATACGGGGCGGATGATTATGTGACAAAGCCCTTCAATATTCTGGAAGTGAAGGCGAGGATCAAGGCAATCATCCGCAGGACGAAAAACCGTCATCAGGAAGCGGCCAGAGAGAGCAGCATCTCCGCAGGCGATATGAAGATCGAGCTGGATTCCAGGCGTGTCTTCATTGCCGGCAGGGAGGTCAACCTGACAGCCAAGGAATTCGATCTCCTTGAGCTTCTGATCACGAATCCGAACAAGGTCTTCAACCGTGAGAACCTGCTCGACCTGGTGTGGGGCACGGATTATCCGGGGGATGTACGTACTGTGGATGTTCACGTGAGGCGTCTGAGAGAAAAGATCGAGGCAAACCCGAGTGAACCCAAATATATCCATACAAAATGGGGTGTTGGCTATTTCTTCCAGAAATAACGGAAAATTCAGCAAAATATTCAAAAGTATGAATATGAGACTGCTCGTCTCCATGCTTCTGGTGACGATTCTCCCGGCGCTGATCCTGCAGATCTTCTATTCGAACTACATGTTCAGCAATATCCGGGAGAACCGTATCAATCTGGTACGGGACTACTGTAATCTTTTCGCGGAGGAAATGCTGGATGCCGACTATCTGTCCGGCACGCCCTCGACCGTCATCGACGGCGAGATCCAGCGTTTCTCAAGGCTTTATGACGGCCGCTTCGTGGTGGTCAATGAGGATTACACGATCCGGCTGGATACCTACAATATGGTCACCGGAAAGAAACTGGTCTCCGAGGAGGCCGTTCTGGCTCTGGCCGGAGAGGAGCGCTCTTACTATGACAGGGAGTCAGATCAGGTCTGGGCGACATATGTGATCAAGGATGAGGCAGATGGACAGATCAGGGGCATGATTCTCTTTTTTATGTCCTGTAAGGACCTGACCCAGACCTTCGATATCCTGATCCGGACCATGATCCTGGTACTGGTCAGCGTTGTGGCCCTGATGGTCATTCTGGCCCTTTTCATGGCCAGACAGTTTACCAGGCCCTTTAAGGCCCTGTCCCAGTCCATCGACCGCATCGCCCGGGGAC
>CADAIF010000179.1:999-4555 GCA_902787905.1 uncultured Lachnospiraceae bacterium | reverse complement strand
TCTGACAGCCCATGGAGAAAAGCCCATCGACTGGCAGATCGAAGATATCTGATTTAAAGAAAGAGACAGGAGAGAAAGAGACAGGGGCCGGTTCTTAAGTCTCCCTTTTAAAGGGAGACTTAAGAACCGGCCCCTGTCTCTTTCTGCCTTATCAGGCGTCTTTTTCTATGCGTTTGTTGGCTGTCGCCAGCATCAGTTTGATTCGGTTGACCTGGTTGACCTCACTGGCACCCGGATCGTAATCGATGGCCACAATATTGGCATCGGGATACTGGTGACGCAGCTCCTTGATGACTCCCTTGCCCACGATGTGGTTGGGCAGGCAGCCGAAGGGCTGTGTGCAGACGATATTAGGTGCGCCGCTGTGGATCAGCTCCAGCATTTCACCTGTCAGGAACCAGCCCTCACCGGTCTGATTACCCTGGGAAACGATGGGCTCGGCATATTTGGCCAGCTGGCGGATATCTGCCGGCGGTTCAAAACGTTTGCTGGCCTTCAGCTCTTTGACAGCAGTCCTTCTGACGAAATTCAGGAAGGAGATGGCCACATCACTGAAGGTTTTTGACTGGGCCGGCTTTCCGAGCTTCTCCACCTTAAAGTGTGAATTGTAGAAGGAGTAGTAGAAGAAGTCCAGAAGATCAGGCATAACAGCCTCAGCGCCTTCCGATTCCAGAAGGTCTACCAGATAATTGTTGGCAGAGGGTGAGAACTTGACCATGATCTCACCGACGATACCGACACGCGGCTTGACAATGGACTTATCCAGAGGCAGCCGGTCGAAATCACGGATAATACCCTGAATATTATGCTTAAAGGAATTCCTGTTCTTGCCTGTCATGGAGTCGATACAGGTCTTCAGCCACTTCTCATGCAGCGCATTGGCGGAACCCGGCACCTTCTCATAAGGCCTGGTCCGGTATAGTACACGCATGAAGACATCGCCGTAGACCAGAGATTCGATGGCGTTTTTCAGCATCGGCACCGTATAGGAGAAACCGGGATTCTTCTCAATACCCTGGGCACTGATCGAGATGACCGGAATCTGGGACATACCCGCATTGCCAAGGGCACGGCGGATAAAGCCCACATAGTTGGTGGCACGGCAGCCGCCGCCGGTCTGGGTCATGGCAATCGCTGTATGATTCAGATCATACTTTCCTGAAAGCAGGGCCTTCATAACCTGTCCGACCACACAGATGGAAGGATAACAGGCATCATTATTGACATATTTCAGACCTACATTGATGGCATCCTTATCGGAATCCGGCAGCAGCTCACAGTTGAGACCGTGATGACGCAGGGCCGGAATCAGAAGATCAAAGTGAATGGGGGACATATTGGGCACCAGAATGGTGTAGTGCTGATCACGCATCTCCTTCGTGAAGAGGGTACGGATGTGAGCACTGGAATGCATATGTCCGTGGATCTGATGCTGTTCCCTCAGCCGGATAGCAGCGATCAGAGAACGCACCCTGATCCTGGCGGAACCCAGATTGCTGACCTCATCAATCTTCAGGCAGGTATAGAGACGGTCGGACCCGTTCAGGATATCCTTGACCTGATCTGTAGTGACCGCGTCCAGACCACAGCCGAAGGAATTCAGCTGGATCAGCTCCAGGTCCTCTGTCTGTTTGACAAATTCAGCCGCACAGTAGAGGCGGGAGTGATACATCCACTGGTCAGATACGATCAGCGGCCGCTCCGGCGCGGCCAGATGTGAAACGGAGTCCTCGGTCAGAACCGCAAAACCGTAAGAGGCGATCAGTTCGGGAATACCGTGATTGATCTCCTTATCCAGATGATAGGGACGGCCGGCCAGAACAATACCCTTCATACCACGTTCACGCATATAGCGCAGGGTTTCCTCACCCTTTTTCTGCATGGCCTTATGAGCCCGGTCAAGTTCCTTCCAGGCCTTGGCGACAGCCAGACGGATCTCCCTGGGATCAAGGTCAAAGGGACCGGAAAGCTCCTCCGTGAGACGCTTTCTGAGAATTTCTTCACTCTCAAAGGTCATGAAGGGATTCATGAAACAGATCTCCGGATCACGGATCTCCTCCATGTTATTCTTGATATTCTCAGCGTAGGAGGTCACGATGGGGCAGTTGTAGTTATTGGTCGCGTCCTTGGTCTCCTTACGCTCGTAAGGAATGCAGGGGTAGAAGATAAATTTGACACCCTGCTGCAAAAGCCACATGATATGGCCGTGAACCAGCTTGGCCGGATAACATACGGACTCACTGGGAATGGACTCGATGCCCAGATTATAGATATCATGGGTCGATTCCGGTGAGAGGACGACACGGAAACCAAGGTCCGTAAAGAATGTGTGCCAGAAGGGATAATTCTCGTACATATTCAGGACTCTCGGGATACCCACAACGCCTCTGGGGGCCTCCGCCTCAGGCAGAGAAGCATAATTGAAAATACGCTGATATTTATACTCAAACAGATTCGGGATATCGGTTCTCTTTTTAGCCCGGCCCAGACCGACTTCACAGCGGTTGCCGGAGATAAAACGCCTGTCGCCCGGGAAATGATTGATGGTCAGTCTGCAGTGATTGGTACAGCCCTTACATCTGGTCATGGTCGTTGTATATTCCAGACCGATGATATCATCCAACGGCAGCATGGTCGTATCCTGACCGGTGTAACGGTCACGGGCGATCAGAGCCGCGCCGAAGGCACCCATGATACCTGCGATATTGGGACGTACCGCCTTACAGCCGGAGATCAGTTCAAAACTCCTGAGGACAGCGTCATTGTAGAAGGTACCGCCCTGAACGACGACCTTTTCACCCAGGTCCTTGGGATCCGTCAGCTTGATGACCTTGTAAAGGGCATTTTTAATGACAGAGTAAGCCAGACCCGCAGAGATATCACCAACCTCGGCGCCTTCCTTCTGGGCCTGTTTGACATTGGAATTCATGAATACGGTACAGCGGGAACCCAGATCAATGGGATGCTTTGCCGTCACGGCCACTCTGGCGAAATCCTCAACGGAGTAGTTCAGGGATTTGGCGAAGGTCTCGATGAAGGAGCCGCAGCCGGAAGAACAGGCCTCATTCAAAAGGACATTGTCCACAGTCTGATTACGGATCTTGATACACTTCATATCCTGACCGCCGATATCCAGAATGCAGTCCACATCCGGCTCGAAGAAGGCTGCCGCGTAATAATGGGCGATGGTCTCAACCTCACCCTCATCCAGCATTAAAGCGGATTTGAGCAGAGCTTCACCGTAACCTGTGGAGCAGGAACGGACGATCTCGGCATTGGGAGGCAGCTGTTCTTTGATCTGCCGGATGGCTTCAATGGTCGTCTTGATCGGACTGCCGTTATTGTTACTGTAGAAAGAGAAGAGGAGCTTACCGTCCTCAGCCACCAGGGCCACCTTGGTCGTAGTGGAACCGGCATCGATACCCAGGAAACACTTACCCCTGTACTCGGACAGCTTACCTTCGGTAACGGTATGGACAGAATGCCACTTCTTAAAGGCCTGATACTCCGCCTCATCCTTGACCTGTATGCTGGCATAACCATGGGAAACTCTGGT
>CADAIF010000179.1:0-949 GCA_902787905.1 uncultured Lachnospiraceae bacterium | reverse complement strand
AGATGTCGTAGTGACATTTTCCTCTTTATAATTCATGGCTGCACCCATGGCAGCAAACAGATGGGAGTTCTCCGGATCCACAATGGTCTCCGGCGTCAGCTTCAGGGTACGGATAAAGCAGGCCTTAAGCTCCGTCAGGAAATGCAGGGGGCCGCCCAGGAAAGCCACATGACCGCGGATAGGCTTGCCGCAGGCCAGACCACTGATGGTCTGATTGACGACAGCCTGGAAGATGGATACGGCCAGGTCCTCCTTGGAGGCACCCTCATTGATCAGGGGCTGGATATCCGATTTGGCAAAAACGCCGCAGCGGGCCGCGATCTGGTAGACGGCCTTATAGTCTCTGGCATACTCATTCAGGCCTGCCGCATCTGTTTCAAGAAGGCTGGCCATCTGGTCAATAAAAGAACCTGTACCGCCGGCACAGATTCCGTTCATACGCTGTTCCACATTGCCGTTCTCGAAATAGATGATTTTGGCATCCTCGCCGCCGAGCTCAATCGCCACATCCGTCTGAGGCGCGAAATGGCTGAGCGCTGTGGAAACAGAGATGACCTCCTGAACAAACGGAACATTGATATATTTGGAAATGGACATGCCGCCGGAGCCGGTGATCATGGGATGCAGCTTGACATCCCCAAGCTGATCGTAAGCTTTGCGGATCAGGTCCAGAAGCGTTTCGCGGATGTTGGCGAAATGCCTCTCATAATCTGAAAAAAGGACATGCGAATCGTCATCAAGGACAGCAACCTTAACTGTCGTTGAACCGACATCAATGCCCAGATAGTAATTCTGACTCATATACAGCGGCCCTCAAAAAGGCCGTTCCCTCCTTTAAATATACATTTACAATGAGATTTCATATATTATACGCTAACTCTATTGAAAATACAAGCTTCATTGACAAAATCGGCATCTGACCCTATAATGACAGCATATGAGCTTTATG
>CADAIF010000178.1 GCA_902787905.1 uncultured Lachnospiraceae bacterium | reverse complement strand
CGCGTCATGGACTCCAATGATATCGAGAGAGAGCGCGGCATCACGATTCTCTCCAAGAATACAGCGGTTTTTTATAAAGATGTCAAGATCAATATCGTCGACACACCGGGACACGCAGACTTCGGCGGCGAAGTGGAACGTGTCCTGAAAATGGTAGACGGCGTAATCCTGGTGGTAGATGCCTTTGAAGGCCCCATGCCTCAGACCAAGTTTGTCCTGCGCAAGGCCCTGGAGCTGAACCTGTCCGTCATCGTCTGCATCAACAAGATCGACCGTCCGGAAGCCAGACCCGATGAGGTCATTGATGAGGTCCTGGAGCTTCTCATCGATCTGGACGCCAGCGAGGAGCAGATCGACTGCCCCTTCGTCTATGCTTCCGCCAAGACCGGCGTCGCCATGCTGGAGCTGGATGAGGAAGGCACCAACATGCAGCCCCTCTTTGAGACCATCATCGAGCATATCCCCGCGCCGGAGGGTGATCCGGACAAGGGTACCCAGGTTCTGATCAGCACCATCGACTACAATGAATATGTGGGCCGTATCGGTGTGGGCAAGGTCACCAGCGGCAGCATCAGCGTCAATCAGGACGCGGTCATCGTCAATGCCCATGACCCGGAAAAGAACCGCAAGGTCAAGATCAGCAAGCTTTATGAGTTTGACGGTCTGAACAAGGTAGAGGTCAGCAAGGCCGGCATCGGCTCTATCGTCGCCATCTCCGGCATCTCCGATATCCATATCGGCGATACCCTCTGCTCTCCTGACTTTGTGGAGCCTATCCCCTTCCAGAAGATCTCCGAACCGACGATTTCCATGAACTTCCTGGTCAATGACAGTCCTCTGGCCGGCCAGGAGGGCAAATATGTCACCTCCAGGCATCTGCGTGACCGTCTCTACAGGGAGCTGAATACGGATGTCAGCCTTCGTGTGGAGGATACCGAAAGCACCCACTGCTTCAAGGTCTCCGGCCGAGGCGAGCTGCATCTGTCCGTCCTGATTGAAAACATGCGCCGTGAGGGCTATGAGTTTGCGGTCAGCAAGGCTGAGGTCATTTATAAGAAGGATGAAAAGGGCAAACTGCTTGAGCCGATGGAGCTGGCTTATGTCGATGTGCCTGAGGAATTCTCCGGCGTCGTTATCGAGAAGCTGAGCTTCCGTAAGGGTGAGCTGGTGGGCATGTCCATGTCCGGCAGTGGTTCCTCCCGTCTGGAGTTCCGTATTCCTTCCCGAGGCCTGATCGGCTACAGGGATGAGTTCCTGACGGATACCAAGGGCAACGGTATCCTGAATACCCTCTTCGACGGCTACGGTCCCTTCAAGGGCGATATCGCTTATCGTCAGACCGGTTCTCTCATCGCTTTCGAGGCGGGTGAGACCATTACCTACGGTCTCTTCAACGCCCAGGAGCGCGGCACCCTCTTCCTGGGGCCCGGCGTCAAGGTTTACCAGGGCATGGTTGTCGGCGAGAATCCCAAGGGCGGCGATATCGAGCTGAATGTATGCAAGCGTAAGCAGATGACCAACACCCGTGCTTCCGGTTCCGACGAAGCCCTCAAGCTGGTACCGCCCAGAGAACTGACTCTGGAGCAGGCCCTGGACTTCATCGAGAATGATGAGCTCGTGGAGGTCACGCCCAAGAATATCCGAATCAGGAAAAAGATCCTCGATCCCAAACAGAGGATGCGAGCAAACAAGAAATAGTTAAAAAACCCTCGCCCGGATGGCATTAAATGCCGCACCTGGCGAGGGTTTTTCCTTTTGTCACCGCTCGGAAGTCTTTCCTTTTCTGATTACGGTAACTTCCTATAGGGGCCGCATCACGATTGATGTCGGTGTTGAAATTTTCATCGGGGGGCCAGCCATAACGATATAACCCTTTTCATAGTTGACCTTGAAGGAAGTGATGGAATTGCCTTCCTGGTTGACGGCCGCGATCATCTGACCGCCCGGCATGATCGCCAGATCCCTGGGATACTCACCGCTGACGGGCAGGATGCAGGCTGTATGCATTTTCTCCTCACTGTCAATATTATAAATAGCCACAGAATTATTGCCGGAATTAGTGACAAAGAGATGTCTGTCGTCCTCCGTCAGCTTAAGGGTGATGGCACAGTTGTAGCTGTCATACTTTTCAGGCAGGGTAGATAAAGTCTCCAGCTGCGTGAAATGGGCCGTCTCCTCATCATAAGCAAACTTGGTCACCACACACTTATTCTCATGGGTCAGGTAAGCATACTGACCGTCATTGGAAAAGATCATGTGCTTGGGACCGGATTCCAGCTCCCGGCGAAGAATGTCATGCAGACGGATCTTCCCGGTGTTCTTGTCGAAGGCATAGATCTTGACCTGGTCCATACCGAGGTCTACAGCCATAACAAAACGCTCATCCGGTGAAAAGATGGCACAGTTGACATGGCAGCGGTAATTCCTGCCGGCCACACTGCCCAGCCCCTTCATGAAGACCTCATCCGTCACACCGGCCACGGTGCCGTCCTCGTTCAGACGCAGGATGGTCAGCTTGCCGTCATGATAGCCGGCGCTCAGCATGTAGGTGTTGTCCCTGTTTACAGACAGATAACAGGGCCTGAGACCGTTAACGGAAACCTTGTTCATCAGTTCCAGACTGCCGTCCTCCAGGATCCTGAAGGAGGCTACGCCCTCATCACAGTTACTGTATAAAAAACGATTGTCATAGGACAATCTCAGAAAAGACGGATTGTTGATCTTAAAAGATCCCCTGATCTTAAAACTGGCATATTCCGGATTGGCGTCCAGAATGTAAATGCCGTCACTGTCACCGCGGGTATAGGAACCCACATAAGCCACATACTTGTCAGCCATGATACTGCTCCTCTCTTTGAACATCTGTCGACGCCTTCCATCTTAGCATATTCCGCATGGAATGTCCACAGATAAAAAGCCGCCTCAGCAGGCGTAATGCCAGATCAGATAAAGGATGGTCAGGTGGGCAGGATAATATATATAGAAGAAATATTTGACCGGTCCGGGCTGGGGGCCCCGCTTCCCGTTATAAAGAAGGATCAGGGGAAGCGCCAGGATGGCCCAGGCCTCGATCCTGCCTGAAAAAACGCACATGATCCCTGTCAGAAGGGCCCCGTAAAACGGCCGCTCCCGAAAAACGTAAAAGGCCATGATAATGGCAATGCCCATGGCGCCGTAGTCGGTATGGGCCAGCTCCGCCAGCAGGGCGGCAGCCAGAAAGACCCCTGTTCTTAAAAGCTGACTCTGCGTCGGATACTTCTCCTTCAGAATCTCGCACAGCCACATCATGGCGACGCCCAGGGCCAGCGTCATGAAGACGTTCTGATGATGAAAGTAGGGCAGCCTGTGGAAGAGGCCCAGGTCAAAGGGCACCTCGGAAATGACCGCGAAGACCAGCAGCCGCAGCAGATAGGCCCGTCTGTTTTTGCTGTGGATGAGGCCCTCCACCAGCAGAAAACAGTAGATGGGAAAGGCCATGCGGCCGATATAGCGCAGAACCATCATCCGGGAAAACAGGGCCGCCCCGATATGATCGATGATCATGGACAGGGCCGCAATAATCTTCAGGGTCAGGCCGTTAAAGAGGGCCGGCCTTAAAGCCGTGCTGTGATTGACTTCACTCATCGGCCTGTCTTCTCCTTTTCTATCCTC
>CADAIF010000177.1 GCA_902787905.1 uncultured Lachnospiraceae bacterium | reverse complement strand
GGGCAGAGGTGGAAGTGCAGTAATGCATGGAGCTGACTGTTACTAATCGGTCGAGGGCTTGACCTGAGACTTAAGGAAACTTAAGTGACTTTGGTTCAAGGCGTTTGTATTATTCGATTGCAGTTTTGAAGGTATGTGCAACATAGGGGCATAGTTTAATGGTAGAGTATCGGTCTCCAAAACCGCTGGTCCGGGTTCGAATCCTGGTGCCCCTGCTATATATAAGAACCATGGTTTTCACCAGGTTCTTTTTTTTGTTGCTGCGGTTTTTGTTGCTTCGGAAGGAAAAAATATGGTAAACAGAGGCTTGCAATTATAAAAGGACCGGCACCAGCCGTTTCGGACTGTTGGAACCGATCCTTTTGTATGTCTTAGTGCCGCCTTTTTAAACAGATGTTTTTCCGGCGCTCTTTAAGGCTTTTCTGATGCCGTGTCTTTTGGGACCGTGGGGCGGCATATAGGCCGAGACATCAATGCCGGTCACCATCCGGATCAGCCACAGGAAGAAGAGGAGGACCAGTATGGGGATGATGCAGGAGGTCACGATGATGACCGCCAGAGTCTCGATGAAACGGTTCAGGATATTGGCAGCCCGGTCGGTCAGACTCTCTTTGGTTTCAGAAAGCTTTTCCAGGATCTGGGAGATCACGCTTTCATTACCGGCGGCTGAAGAGATGGCTGCGGTGTCATCAGAGAGCTCCTCGGCGGAGCTGATCGTCTGATTGATGGATTCCTGATAGGTCAGATAGATCATATCCGAAACCTTGACGCTGGCCGGAATGACCACATACAGGACCAGGGCGACGGCGATCAGCTTGACGGCGATCTTTCTCAGCACCCCGGGCCATTTGTAAAAGGCGATGGCCAGCATGACACAGGCGATTGGGATCAGTAGTTTAAAGGATGCAGCACCGAGTATGGTGATCAGATATTTCTCCGCATACAGGACACAGAGGATCAGGAGAAAATACTCGGAAAAATCAGCCAGCTTTTCCGCAATCGGGGTGGCGGTATCGCCGGGGATGGCGGAGACGCCGGCGGAGGCGATCGTCGAGGTGGCGGTCAGCTTCAGAACAGTTTCCACCTTATCATCGATCGCGACGATGGTCTCCTGATGGGTCTCCACGGAAGAGGCCTTATCTCCCAGAAACATGCAGGAAACCAGGGCGATCAGCAGCAGCAGGGCTGTATAAAAAATCTTTTTGGATACATTTTCCATGGCAGCCTCCTATCTGGCAGTCGTAAACTGTACGGTGTAAGATGCCTCATCAAGCAGTGTGAGGATGAAATTCCGGATGATGAGTCTGGCATTTTCATCCGCCTTCTCCAGAACGCCGCGCTCTGCGGCGCTGCTCTCGGCCTTGCTTTTCAGCTCGGACAGGGACTGATTGTAGTCGGTCACGGAGATGGGGTTTCCCCAGCCTTCCTTTTCCGAATAAAGCTCAAAGCTGTCCGGGTCGATCTCGGAGCTTAAGATCTCTGCCTTCGGCAGGGCGACATTGATCACCTTATGATCCTCGTCCTTGCTGACGGTGATCTTTGTAAAATCGATGCCGGCCTTGATCACGCCTTCGTAGCCGGCCAGGTAGCTGGACTCGGTGATGCCCAGATCCAGGCCCAGGAACTGTTTGATGCTGGAATAGCTCACAACTTCCTTGAAATAGTATTCTTCAGTGATCAGTTCGCCGATATCCTTCAGCCCGTCCTGGATCACTTCAGCCGAGATGCTGGTATTGACCGTTGTCAGTGAGAAGCCGTCATGCTTTTTCGCGGCGTTTTCCAGGACGGCATCCGGTGTGGCCTCCGGGATAGATGCCTTCAGGGGCTGCCTTTGATGGACGATGACCAGTATGATCATGAGCAGGATTATGACGCCGGTAAGAAGCAGATAGACCTTGCTTTTTTCGGTCTTATGCATGAGAAACCCTCCTCTCTTTTATAAACTTGTCTTTGCGCCTATTATATCAGCCGGGCAATGAAAAAACCTCATTTTCCTGAAAAGTTTTTTACTTTTTATCTGCAATGCTGTATCATGAAGACGTAATGAAGAAGTTATCGTCTGAAATCCGTCAGCAGTCAAGGAGGGCGCGTATGAATTATAATGATGTACTGGAAAAGGCAAGGGCGGTCATGGCACCCAACTGCCGTGTCTGTCCGGTGTGCAATGGCATCGCCTGCCGGGGCGAAGTCCCGGGCGCAGGCAGCAAGGGGAACGGCGAATCCTTTACCTCATCGATCCGTTATCTGAATGAGGTCAAGATCATGATGGATGCCGTTCATGAGGATTTTGAGCCGGACACAGGGGTTTCTCTGTTCGGTATGGATTTTGCGGCACCCGTTTTCGTGGCGCCTATCGGCGGCATGAAGCTGAATTATAATGGTTATATGTCCGAAACAGAATATGCCAAAGCGGTGGTGGAAGGGGCCGTGCAGGCCGGAATCCTGGCCTTTACCCCTGACGGGCCGGCACCGACCATTTTTTCCGATACCCTGGCGGTGGCGAAAGACTTTGGCGGCATGGCCGTACCGACCATCAAGCCCTGGGAGAAGGAGAAGGTCATGAGCCGCATTGAGATGGTCCGGGAGACCGGATGTCCGGCTTTTGCCATGGATATCGACGCGGCGGCCCTCATCAACCTCAAGCTTCTGGGAACCCCCGCTTACCCCAAGTCTCAGGCCGAACTGGCAGAGTTCGCTCAGGCCGGCGGCATCCCCTTCATCGTCAAGGGCATCATGACAGCCGATGCTGCAAAGCGCTGCGCAGATGCGGGCGTCTACGGCATTGTGATCTCATCTCACGGCGGACGTATCCTGCAGGATACACTGCCGCCTGCATCGATGATCTCTGAGATCAGAGACCGGGTCGGAGACAGGCTGAAGCTGTTTGTGGACGGCGGTATCCGTACCGGTGCCGATGTCTTCAAATGTCTGGCGCTTGGCGCAGATGCTGTCCTGATCGGCAGGCCCTACACCATCGCAGCCCACGGCGGCAGGGAGGAGGGCGTCAGGCTTTATACCGAGAAGCTGATCGCGGAGCTGAAGGAGACCATGCTGATGACGGACTGCCGGAGCATCGGAGAGATCAGTGGGGATAAGATCCGGAATATGAACAGATGATTTATAGATTCTTTATTCTTTTTCCGAATATCTATGGTATACTATATTACAAAGTTTCGGAAAAAATATCATTATAATTGAGGTCTGATTTATGGGAAGAGCGATCGGCATAGACCTGGGCACAACCAACAGCTGTGCCGCGGTCATGGAAGGCGGGGAACCCGCCATCATAACCAGTGCGGAAGGCCTTCGGACCACACCCTCAGTGGTGGCATTTACAAATAAGGGCGAGCGGCTCGTCGGTCAGGCGGCCAAAAGGCAGGCCGTGACGAACGCATCGCACACAATCTCATCTGTCAAACGGAAAATGGGGTCCACGGAGCGTTTTGAGATCGACGGAAAACGCTTTACCCCTCAGGAAATATCCGCCATGATCCTTCGAAAGCTCAAGCATGACGCGGAAGCCTATCTGGGTGAGGAAGTCACGGACGCCGTCATCACGGTGCCTGCTTATTTCAATGACGCCCAGCGTCAGGCGACCAAGGATGCCGGCAGGATCGCCGGTCTCAACGTCACAAGGATCATCAACGAGCCTACGGCGGCAGCCTTCGCCTATGGTCTGGTCAACGGCCAGGAGC